>JAYELV010000362.1:0-1731 GCA_034717755.1 Pseudomonadota bacterium
CATTATTCTTGTGACGCATGACGTTCAAGAGGCTGTCGCGCTTGCCGACCGGATTGTCGTGCTCACCGCGCGCCCCGCCACGGTGAAAAGTATGCGCGACAATCCGTTGACACGCCCTCGCGATCTGGACGCGCTTTACGGGCAAACAGAGTTCCACGAAATCGTGCGCGAACTCTGGCTGCATTTGACGGAGGGACATAATGAAGCGACGCCTTAACTGGACAGTGTTCCTCGTGCAAACAGGGCTTGTTGCCCTTTTTCTATCGGCATGGGAGATATCAGCTCGCGTCAAGGTGCTTGATCCGTTTTACGTTAGTTCCCCCGTGCGCATCGCCAAACATGTTGCCACCTGGCTTAGCGAGGGCATTCTTTTCAAACACTTGTGGGTCACGCTATCCGAAGCCGCTGTCGGCCTCATCGCCGGGATGCTGCTGGGCCTGGCATTTGGTTTTCTCTTTGCCGCCAGCCGCAAGATCGACTCCGTGCTTCAGCCCTTTATCGGCGTGCTGAACGCCCTGCCCCGTATCGCCTTTGCCCCGCTCATTATCCTGTGGTTTGGGCTTGGTTTCCTCTCCAAGGTGGTCATCGTCGTGTCCCTGGTGTTTTTTGTCGTCTTCTTCAACACCTACCAGGGATTCAAGGACGTCAACCCCGTGCTGCTGAAGAATGCCCGCGTGCTCGGCGCCAGTAAATTCCAGATTATCCAGCATATTTATCTTCCGGCTACGATGACCTGGATTTTTGCCAGCCTGCGCCTCAGCGTTGGCTACGCCGTCATCGCCGCCATTATTGGCGAGTATATCGGCGCGAGCGCGGGAATTGGATTTCTCATCGACAATGCCCAGGCCATGTTCGACTCCACTGGTGTCATGGCGGGGCTGACGGTATTAACGTTGACCGTCGCTGTGATAGACTTTATCGTCCGAGGCATCGAACAACACTTCGCCAAGTGGAAACTGAACGAAAGTCCAACCGGAGGCGTATTATGAACGCAAGAATGAATCAATGGTTTGCCATGCTGCTTGTCATGCTGCTATGCGCGACGGTGCAGGCACAAGAGAAACTGCAAAAGGTAAAGATCGCAAGCGGCGGACACATCGTCCATTTCCTGCCGCTCGACCTCGCTGTAGCTCTTGGCTACTTCAAGGACGAAGGGCTTGAACCGAAAATCACCTATCTTAAAGGCGGGACTGCCACGGCTCAGGCACTGATGTCAAAGCAAGTTGACTTCAGCACGAACAGCATCGACCATGCCTTCAAGGCCGCCGCCCAAGGCAAAGACGACCTGCGCATGGTCGTCCTGATGAACCAGACCCCTGGCATGGTGCTCGTCGTCGACTCCAAGCTCAAAGACAAAGTCAAGAGCATCGCCGACTTGAAAGGCATGCGCCTCGGCGTGACCTCCAAAGGTTCGGCCACGAATATGGTGCTTGCCTTCCTGCTCTCTAAGAACGGCATCAGTCCTGATGACGTAACTGTTGTCAAAACTGGTTCCTCCACATTCCCACCGTCCTTGAAAAACGGTGATATTGACGGAGGCATCGCCCTCGAGCCCCTTGCCTCCACCATGGTCGAGAACGGCGATGCATTCGTTTTACAACGTCTAAGGAACGGGGACGAAATAACTTCCTCAACTCATCTAAAAAATCGGCTTTAGTTACGAGTCTCTTTTGAGAAAGAGGGTGTGTATTCAAAATTCGGGAATTGTTTTCATCAAAATATCACAAAATG
>JAYELV010000363.1:0-7439 GCA_034717755.1 Pseudomonadota bacterium
CATTCCACTCATGCCGCCCATGCCTGACATACCGCTCATGCCGACAGGGTGAAGTGTAACGCCTGCCGGTGAAACGCTATAGGTGCCGTACATTCCACTCATACCTGACATTCCAGACATTCCAGACATGCCGCCCATGCCGGACATACCGCTCATGCCACCCATGCCGGACATACCGCTCATGCCACCCATGCCGGACATACCGCTCATGCCACCCATGCCGGACATTCCACTCATGCCACCCATACCGCTCATGCCAGACATGCCGCCCATACCTTGCATGCCCTGCATACCAGACATGCCGGCGCTAACTGGTGCTGCGATGACAACTCCGGTGATGGCTGCAGCGCCAACGATAAGTTTGATCTGCTGGCTAAGTTTGCACATTCGTGATTTCATGTTAATTCTCTCTTTATGGTTAAATTCGGATTAATTTACCGGCGATTTTAAGTCCGGTTAGCATCATCAAAAATAGGACCTGAACAGTTAAGTCAAAGCCTGCTTCTGAATCTATAGTGTGTTAAGCAATGTTTGTGCCATGGCCATGGCAGAATAGATAACATGCGGTTTATAAAGAGAAAATAGTATGTTGGTGCAGGGGGAGGGTAGTGCAGAAAACCCAAAGCCTGACAAAGTGTCAGGTAGGCCGGGCAGCGCCGCTACTTGTCAAGTTTCCACTCACTCAGGCGACGGCTGTTTAAGTGGTATTGCATGATGCGGTTATTATTGGTGTCGGCGATGAGGATTGATTCACCCAGTACGGCGATGCCGCCGGGTTCATTCATTGCGGCGCGCAACGCAATCCCCTCGCCACTGCCGGGTTTGCCGGTGCCAGCGACAGTGGTGATGGTTCCTTTTTTCAGATTTGCCAGTTTGAGTTTATGGTTATAGGTATCAGCAATAAAGATACGATTCCTGTCCATAACTGCGACGCCGAGAACATGCTGCAACTCTGCCTTGTGCAACGGCCCGTCACGGTCGCCAAAATCGAACAGGCCGGTGCCGGCCAGAGTTTCCACCTGCTGTTTACGAATATCGATTCGGCGCAGCGCGGAATCCTCGGCATCGGCGACATAAAGCAGATCTCCAGTCAACGACAGGCCGCTGGGCTGACTGAAACTCGAGCGCTTCAGTGAGCCGTCGCTGATGCCCTCCCGGCCGCTTCCTGCGTAGGCCCCAATGGTTTTTTTGTCTAGATCCAGGCGCCATATCTGATGAATGCCAGCCATGGCGATATAGAGTTGCGGCTCCTTTAACGCGAGTCCCCATGGAGAACGTAATCCGATTTTCTTGGCTGCATACTGCGTGCCGCGGTGAACCTCGTTTTTCCCATTTCCGGCGACAGTTGAGACCTTCCCGGCGGTAAGATCGATAAAACGAATGGAGTGATTTCCGGTATCGGCGACATACAATCCTTTATCGGAGAAGACCAGGCCTTGCGGCGACTTGAAACGGGCTTTTGCATAGGAGCCGTCGCTAAAGCCGGAAGATTTTCCACCGATAATTTTCTTGATCTTGCCGTCATGGGTCGCAAGGATGATACGATGATGCAGAGAGTCACTGATGGCGACATATTGATCGGATACGGCAATTTTTCCGGGAGCCGCCAGCAGGGACTTTTCCAGTTTATCTTTTTCCAACGCAACAGGCAGCGGTGTTTTGTCGATGATTGCGGCATGTTTCTTCAGCAGTTTTTTGATCGTGCTGTCGAAAATATCATAATTATCCTCTCCGACGACCTTGCCGAGTACACCGCCTTCGGGATCGATGACATACTGCGTGGGCCATGCGCGCATGCCATAGAGCCTGCCAAGCGTGGAATCCACGTCATTGACCACAGGATGGTCGACATCATAGCGAACCACGATACGCCGCAGGGTGTCGATGTTTTTTTCGTTGTCAAATTTAGGTGTATGTACGCCAATGATGGCGATCTTGTCACCGTATTTGTGCTGCAGGCGTTTGAGATCCTCCAGCACGTGGATGCAGTTGATACAGCCATAGGTCCAGAAATCCAGTATGACCACCTTGCCCTTGAGATCATCAAGGGTCAGTGGACGCGAGACATTCAGCCAGGGGAGGGCGGGGTCAAACTCGATCGCGGGTGGATTATCGGTATCCGATTCAGCACGGCAGGCTGTATTGAATCCTGAGAGGATCAGAAAGATCAGAAAAGCTACATAGTAGTTCGGGTTGCTATTTCGTCGCATTGTTATAAACACTGTCTGACTATTTCCTGAAGCAGAAGAATGGTTTTATTGATCGAAGATCCGGCATCCTTCAGCATGCCTGAGAAGTAGTTTACACTTTTAGCTGTCATCCCGAGGGAAGTGAGGTACGAACGACGAGGGATCTTAACGCACAGAGAACTAAGATCTCTCCTTCGTCGAGATGACAAACTGTAAACTGGAAAATGAAGGATGCCGAAGATCCACTCTTGCCGGCTCTGACCAGATTACCATGCGTCGATTTTGCGTATGAGTTCGTCGCTGCTGATGGTGCGGTTTTGTTCAACTGCCTCCCGGCCTTTTCGGATTTTATCCAGCACATAAAGCCTGTACATAATTTCATCCATGTCGGCATTGTCCGGCAACTTACCGATAGTCTCCAATGCTTCTGTTTTGGCGGGCTGCATTTGACTTCCTCCTATTTTCATACAAAGTGTAGCACTTTTTTATGATTGATTATTCCCTGCAGGAGGACTATCGTCTACACAGGATACATGGACGCTACTCATGAGATGGATCTCAATCGCTTTTCTTTGCGGCATTCTGCTGCTCGATCAGTTCTCTGCAATTCCCTCCTGGCCATGGCTCGTTGCGGCGATGATGACAGGATTGGTGTGTGCAAAATATCTTCATCCCGCTTGTGTGTGGATTGCTGCCGGCTTCTGCTGGGCCGCCGTAGATGGCGCTGCCTATCTGTCACACATCCTTCCTGAAGATCTGGAGCGACAGGATCTGATGATTGAGGGCAGGGTGGTCGCATTGCCTGATCCAACAACAGCATCGACGCGTTTTCTTTTTGCTGTCGAACAGAGCAGGTTGCCTGATGGAGAAGAGATCGATTTCAGAGGTATTGTGAAGTTGAGCTGGCACAGCCGTGAAATGCGGCCGCTTGGAGGAGAGCGATGGCGTTTGAAGGTCAGACTGCGTCAGCCACGGGGATTCAGAAATCCCGGAGGGTTTGATTATGAGCGCTGGCTATTTCAGCATAACATTGCCGCCAGGGGATATGTGCGTGACTCCACCGATAATCGCAGGGTTGCCGGGAGAGGCCTGACGCCGCTGGTGTTGCGCCAGGAACTGAGACAACAGATTGCAGAGCATGCGCCTGCTTCACCGGCAAGGGCGGTGCTGAATGCATTATTGATCGGTGATCGCAGCGGCCTTAGCGACACGGAGTGGCAGCTGTTTCGCGCCACCGGCACAAGCCATCTGATCGCCATTTCCGGACTGCATATCGGACTGGTTGCATTCATGGTGTGGATGCTGGTTGAGTTTCTGTGGCGGCATGCAGGGCGATTGCCGCTGCTGCTTCCATCACCGATTGCTGCTGCCTGGGCTGCCCTGTTTGCTGCTGCAGCCTATGCGATGCTGGCGGGGTTCTCCATTCCTACTCAACGCGCCCTGCTGATGACAGCGGTGTTTTCATTCGCCATCATCTGCCGGCGCAACAGCAGTTCGCTGGATGCGGTTGCGCTGGCGCTGCTGCTGGTGTTGATGATCGATCCTCGTTCGATGCTCTCCGCCGGATTCTGGCTCTCCTTCATGGCGGTGACAGTGATTCTGCTGCTGATCAGACGCTATCCGCAGTGGGGCAAATGGAAGATGTGGATTACGATCCAAATGGGCCTGTTCGTGGCGTTGATTCCGCTGCTGGCATTCTGGGATTTTCCAGCATCCCCGATCGCGCCGCTGGTCAACCTGATCGTTGTTCCCTGGTTCTCCTTTGTGATCGTGCCCGCAGTACTGATCACAGCTATACTGCTGGTGGTCTCCTTTCCGGGGGCTGAGGTGCTATTGACGCTAGTGCTGAAATGCATAGCTGCGACACTGCAACTATTGGAGATGGCAGCCCGGCAGAGCGAACTCATCACTCTCTCGACGCCTGTATGGTGGATGGCGCTGCTGGCGGGAGGTGGTGCACTGCTAGTGTTGCTGGCCCGCCGCTGGTACTGGAGATTATCCGGCTTGCCATTATTGCTGCTGTTGTTCTATCCGCACACCGCCAGTGTCGATCACCTTGCCGTGACCGTACTCGATGTGGGACAGGGGCAGTCTGTGCTGGTCGAGACCAGTCGCCATACCCTGGTATATGATCTCGGGCCGATCTTTCCGAGTGGTTTCAATACCGCTGAGTCGGTCGTGATTCCTTATCTGCTCAGCCGTGCCCGCCAGCATATCGACATGCTGGTGTTAAGTCACGACGACAACGATCACACTGGCGGAGCAGCACAATTCGTCAAACGCATTGCGGTGCACACTACACTCTTTGGCCAGTTGATGGCACAATTTGAAATTCCCTATCACTCCTGTCACGATGTTGAACCGTGGCGCTGGGATGGTGTCTCCTTTCGTTTTTTGAAGGCGCCTCTGGAAGCGGCCAACGACAACGACGCATCCTGTATTCTACTGCTGACGCATCCCGGCGGGCGCATACTGATCACAGGCGATGTCACCAGGCGCATCGAGCAGTCGCTGCTGAAGCAATATGGCGATACATTGCGTGCAGATGTGATTACCACGCCGCATCATGGCAGCCGCACCTCGTCATCTCCTGCCTTTGTGCGGCGGGTAGGAGCTAAAAACAGCATTGTCTCTGCCGGATGGAAAAGCCGCTACGGCCTGCCCAAAGCAGATGTCATACAGCGCTGGCGACAGAGCGGCGCAGAAATTGACAATACAGCTGAAACAGGCGCGCTGCGCCTGGAGTGGGATAAAAATGGCATACAATCCCTGCACAGATATCGCGACGATGCGCGACGATTCTGGCATCGATGAACAATGAAACAGTAATACTGTAGTACGCTGACGGTCAAAATATAACTCGACTGTGTCATGCGTTTGCGCTCCAAAGAGTAAATTACAAGGAGATAACTTATATTCGATTCTCAAGTTTTTGTGAAAAAAAAATATCTCAATAACCCTGTGTACGCTAACGCCTGCAGGCAAGTTGTTGCGGTACGCCGAATAACTGTCATTGCGAGGAGAGGTTCCCTCGCAATGACATCTGTTTTAACAACATGTATGCAATACACGGAATTGTTGACATATGACGATCACCTGAACAAGCTTTGTATCGATGATCTGTCGGTGTTCGATCGCGAGATCGCGCACCTGACCGGCATCGCTTACGCCGGGGTATCCCTCGATTAAGTCGTTGATTCAATAGATTCCGGCCTTCGCCGGAATGACGGATTTTGGGGGTTTGTAAAAGGCCCCGCTGCCGCCAGGCGCCACTTTAACAACGCGTGCAAATAAGTCCATATTGTCTATGGCAGCCATATTTTCATTATTTAAAGTGGACCCCTGAAGGGCTGAGAGTAGAGATTCAATTTGAAAATAAAATGCATTCATAACTGGAGGACAAATAATGAAAGCCATCGGTTTATACAAGTACTTGCCTATCGAAGACAAAGATAGCCTACAGGATATAACACTAGCCGAGCCTGAACCCGGCGGACATGATTTACTGGTTGCGGTAAAAGCAGTTTCTGTGAATCCCGTAGACACCAAAATTCGCGCACCAAAAAAAGAGATTGAAACTGAGCCTCGCATACTGGGATGGGATGCTGCAGGTGAAGTGGTCGCTATCGGCTCGAAGGTTGAATATTTCGCCGTAGGTGATCCGGTGTATTACGCAGGAGACATTACTCGTTCGGGCACAAACAGTGAGCTTCATCTTGTCGATGAGCGGATTGCCGGAAGAAAACCAGCGTCGCTCTCTTTTGCCGAAGCCGCTGCGTTGCCGCTCACCAGTATTACAGCCTGGGAGGCCTTGTTTGACCGGCTGGGCATTTCCCGTCACGGCGACGACGAGGGAAAATCAATTTTGATGATTGGCGGTGCGGGTGGTGTTGGTTCAATTGCCATTCAACTGGCCAGTAAAGTGGCAAAATTGAATGTGATTGCAACCGCTTCACGCGATGAGTCACGCGACTGGTGTTTTCAACTCGGTGCAAACGATGTCATCAACCATCGCAACCCTGTCAACGAAGAACTTGCAGTATCAAACAGTCCGGCTGTTGATTATATTCTTTGTTTAAATAATACTGAACAACACTGGCCCGCTATGGCAGAGGCGATCAAGCCTCAGGGACGTATCTGCTCGATAGTAGAAACCTCGGGGGTTGACCTCAACCTCTTGAAAAGCAAAAGCGCCACCTTCGTCTGGGAGTTCATGTTTACACGTTCGATGTACACAACACCTGACATGATTGAACAACAACGGCTATTGAACGTGATTTCCGATCTTGTCGATAAAGGCGCACTGATTACAACACTCGGTAAAATCCTCCGGCCCATCAATGCAGAAAACCTGCGCAAGGCGCATGTGATGATTGAGCGCGGAAACTCAATCGGCAAAGTTGTGCTGGCAGACTGGGTCTGATACGCACACAGCAATCAATAATATTGGTAACTATTCAGCATCTTCTTAAATCAGCAAAATAAGCCACTGCTATTGGGTGTATCTGGAGGAAACGTCGGAGGCAGGATGCCGGAAGCGACGATGGATGTATTCACGGCCTTTTCTGGAAGATATACCCGATTGCAGTGACGATTCCGTAGGAGCTGAATAGTTACTAATATTGATAAAAATAGAAGAGAAATAGAGCGAATTGTTGTTCAATTGCTCTGGACTTTAGTGAGAAAGGCATTTATTCTTCCATTGCTGACCAAATTACTAGCATTGAATACAGCTATTGAAGTAGCAGGTGCTGGTAATCAGGGAAGATATTTGCAATCCATGCTTTATATTGGTTAAACGTATATCATTTTGGACAGTTACAGGCAAATAAAAAGTACTATTCTATTATTATTCTCGTCTGCGTTAAGCCGCAGACACTTTATATAATTTTGAGATAATGTCATATAGATCATAAAGAAATTATCTCCTAAGCAACCAAAGGAAAAATTCATGAAATCTGGTTTTTTGAAATACATTATTGGCTTTATTCTCGGCATTGTTGTTCTTGGTGTGGTGGGGTGGAATATGATGCCTGGGTTGATGCTGTCAGAAATACCCAGCCCCTATTCAGTCAATGAAACAGTGGAGAAAATCAGTGCAAATGCCAAGGCGGAAGGCTGGACAGTCGCTGGGGTAAAACAACTTCACAAAGCAGTGAAAAAACATGGTGGTGGCGATCTCCCACCTGTTATGTTGATTGATCTTTGTCAAGCAGATCATGCATTTAAAATATTGCAAGAAGATGGTAA
>JAYELV010000364.1:0-7380 GCA_034717755.1 Pseudomonadota bacterium
CTTTCCGATATCGCGCCGCAATGTTGTTCGTCTTCAAGGCGCAGCAAGGGGCGCATAGCAGCGTTATGTAACTCTTGCTGCAACGCTGAAGACGGATGACAGGGCAAGCAGGATCGGGAAGTTATTTATGGACAACTCCTTAACAGTATCGTAGGCCGGATAAGGCGCTTTCACCGATCCTTGATTCAATACGGATCTTCCAGTGTCGTCATCCGGCTTTGGGTTGCCGGATTTCGCTTCCGCTCATCCGGCCTACGGGTTATTCCTGCACAGGGTTGGGAGTCTGCTTTTCAGGGCTGTATAAAACAGGGATGTTTTATCAGAGCATACAGGGATGTATTCACGCGTCCCTGAAAGGCTGATCCCGACCCTGCGCTGACTCTAACAATGCACGGACTTTTTGAGAAGTTACAAAAAACAATACTAAGTCGCTGTCCAGCAATCTTAAATGTAGAGAGAAATTCACCACGAAGCCCATGAAGGCATTTTTATCCAGTTGATTCTTCGTGGTCTTCGTGTGCTTCGTGGTAAAAGTCTTTTTAGTGTGGAACTCTATTGGCACATTGAGAATTGCTACATTTTGTCATTTTTCGTGTTTTCCGTGACTTTCGTGGTAAAGGCTTTTGGTTGTCGAATCGAATCGTAGTAAGGGACCACAAAAAAGGGACCTTGCGGTCCCTTTGATGCAGATCCAAACAGTCTCAGAGCAAGGCTTTCTACTCGCCCTCTTCGACAGCCTTCATACTCAGACGCACACGACCCTGCTTGTCCAACTCCAGCACCTTGACCTTGACGATATCACCTTCGGCCAGCTTATCGGTCACTTTTTCGACACGCTCGTTGCAGATCTGGGAGATATGCACCAGGCCGTCCTTGCCGGGAAGAATGGTGACAAAGGCGCCGAAATCCATGATGCGTGCAACCTTGCCTTCGTAGACCATGCCGACCTCAACGTCTGCAGTAATCTGCTCGATGCGCTTGATTGCCGCTTCCGCAGCAGCCTTGTCGGCAGAGGCCACCTTGACGATGCCATCATCATTGATATCGATGGAGGCGCCGGTCTCTTCGGTAATGGAACGTATGGTGGCGCCGCCCTTGCCGATGACATCACGAATTTTGTCGGGATTGATTTTGACAGTGGTGATGCGCGGCGCATGCTCGGACATGTGCTCGTTTGTCGTCGAGATCACCTTGTTCATCTCATCGAGAATATGCAAACGGGCATGTTTTGCCTGCTCGAGTGCAATTTCCATGATCTCTTTGGTGATACCTTCGATCTTGATATCCATCTGCAGGGCGTTGACGCCCTCGGCGGGACCGGCAACCTTGAAATCCATATCGCCGAGATGATCCTCGTCACCGAGGATATCGGTAAGAACGGCAAAATCATCGCCCTCCTTGATGAGCCCCATGGCGACACCGGAGACGGGGGACTTCAATGGAACACCGGCATGCATCAATGAGAGGCTGGTGCCGCACACGGATGCCATCGAAGAGGAGCCGTTTGACTCTGTAATCTCCGAGACCACGCGAATCGAATAGGGAAATTCGTCCATATTCGGCATCGATGCCTGTACGCCGCGCTTGGCAAGACGTCCATGACCAATTTCACGCCGCTTGGGACTGCCGACACGGCCAGTTTCACCGACGCAGTAGGGAGGAAAGTTGTAGTGCAGCATGAAGTGCTCTTTGTAAGTGCCTTCCAGCGCATCGATGATCTGTGAATCTCGTTCTGTACCCAGCGTGGTAACAACCAGCGCCTGGGTCTCACCGCGGGTGAAGAGCGCAGAACCGTGTGTGCGTGGCAATACGCCGGTGCGCACTGTAATCGGGCGCACTGTTTTGGTGTCACGGCCATCGATACGGGACTCTCCCGCCAGAACGCGGCTGCGGACAATCTTTTTCTTCAGTTTACCAAGCACCTCGCCAACCTCGGAGCTGCTCCATTTCGGATCCTCACCACCACAAAGTTTCTCGACAACCTCTGCCTTGACCGCATCAAGACGCGCATAGCGATCCATCTTATCGGCAATCTGATAGCCCTCGACAACACCGTGTGTCGCAGCAGATTCGACAGCAGCAACCAGCTCCTCATCGACTTCAGGCGCTGTCCACTCCATGACCGGCTTGTTGACTTCTGCAGCCAGCTCCTTGATGGCATCGATCACCGCCTGGCTCTGTTCATGTCCATAGAGAACCGCACCCAGCATGACCTCCTCCGGCAGGGCATTGGCTTCAGATTCAACCATCAGCACGGCATCCTCCGTGCCGGCAACAATCAGATCCAGGTCAGAAGCTTCGCCAAGTCCTGTTGGCGGGTTAAGTATGTACTCGCCATCTTTGTAGCCGACTCGCGCCGCGCCTACAGGACCGTTGAACGGTAAACCGGAAATCGATAATGCAGCAGAAGCACCGATCAGCGCCGGTATCTCAGGATCGACCTCAGGGTTTAGTGAAACCACAGTCAGGATGATCTGAACCTCATTTGTGTAACCCTTCGGAAACAGCGGACGAATCGGCCGATCAATCAGGCGGCAGGTGAGGATTTCCTTCTCGCTGGGACGTCCCTCACGGCGAAAAAAACCGCCGGGAATCTGGCCAGCCGCATAGGTTTTTTCCTGATAATCGACGGTCATTGGAAAAAAGTCACGTCCTGAATCCGCATCTTTGCTGCCGACAACTGTTGCCAGAACGATGGTTTCATCCATGTTGACCATTACCGCGGCATCAGCCTGACGGGCTATTTCAGCTGTCTCCAGCGTTACGCTATTTTTACCAAATTGAAATGATTTGCTAATCGGTGTGAGTGTCACAAGTTCATCCTCGACAGGTGATATTGAATAGTTATTTAGGAGTTGATCAGCTGCTTAGTTAGATTTAGCGGCGCAGGCCAAGACTTGAAATAAGGCCACTATAACGCTGCAGATCCTTCTTCTTCAGGTAGTCGAGCAGCTTGCGACGGGAGTTAACCATATGCACCAGCCCACGTCGTGAGTGGTGATCTTTTTTGTGAGTTTTAAAGTGTTCTGTCAGGTAGATGATACGTGAAGTGAGCAGTGCCACCTGAACTTCGGGGGAGCCTGTGTCAGTCTCAGAACGCTTGTACTTGTCAATGACAGCCTGTGTGTCAGTTGCACTCATTGCCATGATATTTCTCCATTGAAAAATGTTAAAAAAAATGGTCCCCGGCAATGAGTCCAGGATGACCATGGATAAAGCCATGGAATAATAACACACAGCAGTCAGTAGTTCAGCAGTAGATTACAGTTTTTTAATCACAGATGAACATGATGCACACAGATCGTATTGCACTCCATTATCTATGACTATCTGTGTGCATCTGTGGAAAAACAACAATTCCCTTGCATTAGACCGACCGGTCTACTATAATCCTCAGCATGCAGACAGCAATAGACACTCGCCAGAGAATCATCGACGCAGCCAAGACGCGCTTCCATAGCCGCAGCTATGCCGATGTCGGCGTCAAGGAGATCTGCGACAGCGCCGTAGTGCAGAAAGGGAGTTTCTATCACTTTTTTCCCTCCAAGCGCGATCTGGCAATAGCCGTCATCGAGGAGTTCGCCGATGATTGGGCGACAGGTTTTATTGCCGAGGCGTTTGACCCCAAACTGCCGCCCATGGAACGCTTTGATTACCTCATCGATGCAGCCTATTTCTGGCAAAAGGCAGCCAGGGATATTCAGGGGCACCTCCCCGGCTGCCTGTTCGGCAACCTCGCCCTGGAGGTCAGCACCCAGGATGACATCCTGCGCGCCAAGTTAAATGCGGTTTTCATCATGGCGAAAAAGCGCATCATGGAGACGCTGGATGAGGCAGTTGCCGAAGGAAGTATAGAGCCACTGGATAGCGACAATAGCGCTGAAGCGATGCTGGCCTATCTCGAAGGGCTTATCCTGCTTGCCAAGACACAAAACAACCCCGATGTGCTCTACCGACTAGGCAAGGCTATCAAGAGCATACGCATCGAAACACCCTGATGAATAGAGAGAAATTTTGCTTTTTTTTCGCCAACCGACTTGACCGACCGGTCATATTGTTTGGCATATCGACAAACTCTGATGTATGCAGAGTTTCAACAACACAGGAGATCTACGATGACGACAGCAACACCGACAACGACCCTTGACGCACGCGGACTCAACTGCCCGCTGCCAATTTTACGCACCCGAAAAGCCCTCACGGCGATGGCAAGCGGCGAAGCCCTGCTGGTGCAGTCGACAGACCCCGGATCCGTCGAGGATATCAAATCTTTTTGCAGCCAGACCGGCAATGAACTGCTCTCAGCGTTAAATGACGATGGCGAGTTCCAGTTCACGATCCGTAAAGCCTGAATCACTGGAGAACATCATGAACGCAACCGCACAACAACTCTCATCTCAAATGACACCGGAACTGGATCAGACCGCTTTTCAAAAGTTGTTTGATCAGCGCTTTGACGAGCGCATGGCGCAGATCGAGGCGGATCATATCCCCTCGATGTCGATCATCTCGACCAAGGGAACCCTGGACATGGCCTACCCTCCCTTTATCCTCGCGGCAACCGCAGCAGCCCTTGGCTGGGATGTCTCGGTATTCTTCACCTTCTACGGCCTGACTCTGCTGAAAAAAGAGCTTGATCTCGAAATCAGCCCTCTCGGCAACCCTGCCATGCCGATGAAAATGCCGGTCGGCCCCGAGTGGCTGCAGAGTATCGACATGAAAATCCCCAACCTGGTGATGGCCGGCATTCCCGGATTCGAGAAGATGGCGACAGGTATGATGAAGAAGAGCCTCGACAACAAGGGCGTCGCGTCGATCGAAGAGCTGCGATCGCTCTGTCTGGAGGCCGATGTCAAACTAGTCGCCTGTCAGATGACTGTCGATCTCTTCAATATGGATCAGGAGGAGTTCATTCCCGAGATCAGCGGCTGGATCGGAGCGGCAAGTTTTCTGCCGACGGCGCAGAAGTCTGATGTAACGCTTTTTGTATAGGAGAGCTACCCCCGCATCCGGCACCACAATGAGTTGCGGGAGAGGTCGAGAACAGGGATGTTTCATCAGAGCGTACATGGATGTATTCACAGCGACGCTGAATTGAGGATATGCGATTTACAGCAAAACCAGATCATCACGGTGAATCAGTTCATCGTCGTCGACATAACCGAGGATTTCCCGTATGCGTGATGACGGCTCCCCCTTGATAAGCCGCACCTCATCGCCGCTGTAATTACTCAATCCCCTGGCGATCTCGGTTCCATACTTGTCAATGCAGGTAACGACCTCGCCGCGTCGAAAATCCCCTTTGGCTTCGGTGACCCCTATTGCCAGCAAACTCTTGCCTCTGTTGCGCAACATGACTACCGCGCCATCATCCAGCGTCAGCGCCCCCTTGACCTGGAGTTGACCCGCAAGCCAGCGTTTTCTGGCCGTGGTGCTTTGTTGCGTGGGTTTCAGCAGTGTGCCGACCTCCTCACCCGAAGCAATGCGATGCAGTACCTCCGGCTCCATGCCACCGGCAATAATGGTCGCTGTTGCAGACCTCGCTGCGACACGCGCCGCACGAATCTTGGTGATCATGCCGCCAAGCCCCAGGCCACTGCAACTCTCACCTGCCGCCTCATCCAGCTGAGCAGAATTAACACCCGACTCATTGATCAGCCTGGCATCTTCATATCTGCCGGGATCCCTGTCATACAGCCCCGGCTTATCTGTCAGCAGTACCAGCAGATCAGCTTCGACCAGGTTTGCCACAAGCGCAGCAAGGGTGTCATTATCACCGAAGCGCAACTCGTCATTTGCGACCGAGTCATTCTCGTTGACGACAGGAATAACGCCCAGCGACAACAGAGTTCTGAGGGTACTATGGGCATTCAGGTAGCGTTTACGGTTTGAGAGGTCATCATGGGTCAGCAGGATCTGTGCGGTATGCAAGTCACGTCTGGCAAAACAACTCTCCCAGGCCTTGACAAGCCCCATCTGACCAATGGCTGCTGCCGCCTGCAGGTCATGCAGGGAGGTTGGGCGTTGCTTCCATCCCATGCGCGACATGCCCTCTGCAACTGCGCCGGATGAAACCAGCACCAGCTCATGACCCTGCTTCGCCAGGTCAGCCATCTGGTCGACCCATACGCCAAGACGTTCGTGATCGAGACCGCGGCCATCCGCTGTCAACAGCGCGCTGCCGATTTTGACCACCCAGCGGGATGCTGCGGGAATACTTTCTCGTGACATTATTTCACAGGATCCCATGGCTCATCCGCTTCCGGGGCAGCAATACCTGGTTCCGCCAGCTGTTGCTGCTGCTCAATATAGCGCATCAACTCCTGCACCAACCCCGCTGTGCCCTCTCCGCTAACCGCTGAAATCGAAAACACCGGTCCCTTCCATGCGAGCGCTTCGAGTAGATCCGCACGCCGCTGCTGTAAATCCTCGTCACTGAGAAGGTCGATCTTGTTGAGCACCAGCCAGCGCTCCCTTTGCGCCAGATCGCCGCCAAACTTAGTCACCTCACAGACAATCTGCCTGGCCTCTGTCGCTATGGCAGATGTCTCCCAACTTGCAATATCGATAACATGCAGCAGCAAGCGGGTTCGCGCCAGATGTTTTAGAAACTGTATCCCCAGCCCGGCGCCTTCAGCAGCGCCCTCGATCACTCCGGGAATATCAGCAATGACAAAACTGCGATCCTGACCGGCACTAACAACCCCCAGGTTTGGATAGAGCGTGGTAAAGGGATAATCGGCAATTTTAGGAGTAGCACTGGAAACCTTGCTGATGAGACTTGACTTACCGGCATTCGGCATGCCCAGCAAACCCACGTCAGCAAGCACGATCAGCTCCAGGTGCAGAAGACGAACATCCCCCTCCTGTCCATAAGTGAACTGACGCGGTGCGCGGTTGGTGCTGCTCTTGAAATGGATGTTGCCAATTCCATGCTTGCCGCCCCTGGCGACCAGCATCTGCTGTTCGTGCTTGAGCAACTCTCCAATCAGCTCGTCGGTCTCCGCATCCTCGACACGCGTACCCACAGGCACCTTGACATAGATGTCCTCACCTTTGCGGCCAGTCATCTGCTTGCTCATGCCATTGGTTCCGCGCTCGGCGCGATGCAGTCGCCGATGGCGGAAATCTACCAGTGTATTCAGGCCTGAGTCAGCCACCAGGTAGACGCTGCCGCCATCACCGCCATCGCCGCCATCGGGGCCGCCTCTGGGGATATATTTTTCGCGGCGAAAACTGGATCCGCCTTTACCTCCGTCACCAGCTTCGACCTTAATGATTGCTTCATCGACAAATTTCATGGTTTTTTGTTCAGCTGTCGCTTCTCAATAATAGTATTGCCGGTTTTCGCCTGCGCTCATCCAGCCTACACGAACCGGC
>JAYELV010000365.1:0-1705 GCA_034717755.1 Pseudomonadota bacterium
CCTAGTGAAGAGAAATGACTTTCCAGTAAGACCTCTACGTCACCAACCCAGGATTTCGGTTCAATGTAGCTCAGGATCAACCAAGCGCTCACCTCGGCAATCAACACCGTTATCACGATAGGAATCAACAGTTTTTTCATATCCATCAAGGGTTTCATTTCAGTCATCTCAAATCATTCATATTGTGAAACCATAGGGTTGGTTCTCCTATTCTGACCCTGCCAAAACGATCATCTCACCTGAAAAGATAGGAATTTGCTTTACTCGATGAGGTATCTTTCACCGACAGCTGGCCCATAACATCCATCATAGTATGTTTAATATGATTTTATTACCCGCAACAGTCATTTCGCTTGCTGCTTTGCTGGCATTATAAAATTAGTACGAATCGATTAACATGTTTCAGAGCTGATTTTCATGGCATGGTATTCTTCCTCTCTTCGACAAATTGACTGTCCACTGGGAGCAATTCCAGCCAATTTCTGAATCAGCGGTCTGAGCAGATTCTGAGGGTGCAGTGAATGGCTGCCACATACTCTTGCAGTCAGTCACTGAAACTGTGGTACCGGCATAATTGGAGGAGTGCTGCGACTGGCCGCAGCATGATACTCTATGCTGACAGTCGGGTGTCCAAAAATGAGCGTATCCGGCAACAGCGAGAATCTCTATCCCTCCATCGATTCATTCAGAGCTCCCATATCAAGACCTGAAACATATCAACCCACGAGAACACCATGTTGCATTCAGCTCCCTCCCGCCCAGTCGCATCAATGAAAACCACCGTGCAGCTTGATGTGCTGACTGAACTCGTCAGGTCGGCAGCACAGGAGATACTGATGCCGCGCTTCAGGAAGGTCCAGGCAAGTCTGAAGCAGGATGGCAGCCTGGTCACCGAAGCCGATCTGTTACTGCAACATAGGCTAGCCGGCAGGCTGAAGGAGCACTGGCCGACGATTGCATTTCTCGGCGAGGAGATGTCAGCCTCGGAGCAGACAGCCCTGCTGAAGCAGCGTGATGCCGGTTTATGGGTGCTGGACCCGCTGGACGGCACAATCAATTTCGCCTCGGGCGTGCCGAATTTTGCCGTCTCCCTGGCGCTGCTGGATGCTGCAGGCGTGAACCTCGGGATTGTCTATGATCCCTGCCGCGACGAGCTATTCAGCGCCACGACGGGTGAGGGTGCCACCTTGAACGGACAGTCCCTGCAGTTGCGCCAGGAGAACTCGATGCACCTTGCGGAGTGTGTCGCGGAGATCGATCTCAAACGGCTCGACCAGGAGCTGCGTATACGCCTTGTCAGCAGGATGCCATTTCGCTCCCAGCGCAATTTCGGCTCGGGCGCACTCGACTGGGCATGGCTGGCGGACGGACGCTACCCGCTCTACCTGCATGGCGGGCAGAAATTATGGGACTATGCTGCCGGCAGCCTGATCCTGGCGGAGGCGGGCGGGATCGCCACGACTCTGGACAACCAGCCGCTGCTCGACGGTGGCATGGCGCCGCGTTCTGTCGTTGGGGCGGTCACGCCGGAGCTGCATCGAAGGTGGATGGAGTGGTTGGCAGAACGCAACGATGTTCAGCAGGA
Organism: Pseudomonadota bacterium; assembly: GCA_034717755.1. Lineage (GTDB taxonomy): Bacteria > Pseudomonadota > Gammaproteobacteria > Chromatiales > Chromatiaceae > Sva-25. The sequence goes on from JAYELV010000365.1 coordinate 1,586, forward strand.
CCAGCTGGGCATGTGAGCGCGATGAAAAGCACTTTGAGGGCATAGTCCGATAAGTCTCCGGCTATGCCGGAGGTCATTAACCTCTTCGCTACGATAATGCTGACTGGCTGCAATGGAGCA
>JAYELV010000366.1:0-1700 GCA_034717755.1 Pseudomonadota bacterium
CCCACATTCCGCACCTTAAGAATCGATCAAATAGCATTTTTTCACCGGTGGTCCTAGCATATGCAAGACCTGTTGGTGAACAGGGCGTAGATTGAGTACCTGGCGTATCAAGAGCTGCTCATTCTGCCAAACCGAGAGCACATCAATGCCTTCGAAGGTCTGAAAGATCCAGCGCATGGTTGGGTTCTGAGTGGGCAAGCCTTTCTGATTGGGCACCGTGCCGTTGTTATGCTCAAGCGCCTGGCGCAGTTTGCGTTCAGCCAGGGCATAGATGAGTAGTGCCAACCCCATGATCATCACCAGAGCCATGATCCGCTCTGGCTTTTTCAGAAACAAGCTGTGGGCAAAGAAGAGTGGGTCTTTGAGAAAGCGAAAGCCTCTTTCGACCGTGACACCTTGAGCAGTGTAGTGAGCCAGCATCGCGTTGGCAGGCAGACGGACAGCATCCAAATCATTGGTTGCGATGATGAATTTGCCCAGGCTGCGTTTGGTTTCGTCCAGGCCGGTCTCGTTCACCCTCAGTTCGCCCTTCAGGTTGTACCCCACCACTTCGGGCTGGTCTTCCGCCGCTGGTCTGCCACGGCGAGCGTACTGGGTGATGGGTGTGATCTGGGCAGTCACTTTGTGATACTTCCAACGTTTGTTGAATTGGGTACATGCCGTTTCAGCATCGGCTTGGCAGTTGAAGATCTGCTGGCAGACTTTGCGCCACTGTTTCTTGGCGGCGGTTCGTTCGCGAGTCTGTTTGCGCTCCATGGTTTGCAGTTCCCTCTGATAAGCAGCTTCTGAGAAGACAATCAACCAGCGTTGTTCGATCCCACCATAGTAGTGGCTGACTTCCTTGCCGCAATACCCAGATCCCAGTTTTGTCATCGCATCGCACTCAGTTTCTTTGACTAGCCGCTTTGCATCAGCCAAGGTTTCAGGAACACGCATCAGCCAGAGCGTCCCCCCTAGGTTTTTTAAGTTGTCTTCGGCATAACCGGCGCTGTCCATCACGAAATAAAGTGCTTGACCTTCTGCCATTTGCTGGCAATAAGCCTGCACCGTCGGAATGAAGCTCTTTTTATCGCTGCTGTTTCCACTCAGCACTTCCAACCACACAGGTAGCGCCGCCTGCTGGCTGGTAATCAACTGCACCACGATCTGCTTCAAGTCAGGTCGATGATCGCGAGAGTAGCCACGCTCAATCGTAATCGCTTCCGTATCCGCTTCGCTCTCTTCATACTGCCCATGCAGATGAAATGAACTGCTGTCCACATGCATAAACTGATGCTCGATCCGGTATACCTGCAAAGCTCGTGCAGCTGCACTGGCAAATACTTCCGTTACGCCGCTGATATACAGGTCATCCAGGCTGCGTCCCAGTGTATCGTCGTTGAAGTCTTCCGCAGCCATTTCTGGACCGATCAGCAGGTCGACCGGCTTGTTGCGCAGATAGTCCGACATCAAGTACAGTGCCCGGCTGCTGAAACCCAGTGCATTGAGCACCATCGCCAATACTGCCTGCCCGCAGCTTACCTTGCGTCCCACTTTGCCAACTTTCTGGTCGATTTGTTCAACTAAACCAATTTCGTGGCTTATTCCAGCCACTATACCAAGATGGTCAATTCTTTGTGTCTCATATCGTTTTTCGGGGTTCATGCCCCAAGCTTACCCGATATTCTTGAAATCCGCTATTCAGGGGTGCGGAATGTGGG
>JAYELV010000367.1:0-1698 GCA_034717755.1 Pseudomonadota bacterium
CATGGATGTATTCACGGCGATTTCTGGAAGATATGCCCGCAAACAGCGACGACATTACTGGTACTGAATAGTTACAAGCATTTTAAGATAATTTACTCTGATTGCGAATTCGCTTTGATGTTGCACTGACTGGCATCTTGATGAACAAATGACAGCTAAACGCATCGATAACATCCAGCCATTTCATGTGATGGCTCTGCTGGCGCGGGCGCGTGAGTTGCAGGCGCAGGGCAGGGAGGTGATTCACCTGGAGGTGGGTGAGCCTGATTTCTCCACACCGCAACCTGTCATCGACGCCGGTCAGCGCGCCCTTGCAGAAGGCCGGACCCATTATACCCCGGCGCTGGGATTGCCTGAGCTGCGTGAAGCGTTGAGCCGTTGGTATCGTGAGCATTTTGATATCGATGTGCCTGCCGGGCGGATTGTAATCACGCCGGGTTCGTCGACCGGATTGCAGATGCTCATGAGTGCGCTGGTTGATCCGGGCAACAAAGTACTGCTGCCGGATCCCGGCTATCCCTGCAACCGTAATTTTGTCTATCTGTGTGATGCCGAGCCGGTTTCGCTAGCGGTCAGTGCGCAAAATGGGTGGATCCCCTCACCCCGGCAGATTGCTGATAGCTGGGATTCGGCCACATCTCTCATGATGGTTGCTTCTCCGGCCAATCCCACCGGCGCTATGTTATCCCGTCAGCAGCTTGAAGCGCTGGTGAAACAAATCAGGACGCTTGGCGGTTATCTGATCGTCGACGAAATCTACCAGGGACTCAGCTATGAGACAGCCCCTGCGACTGCCCTGGAATTCGATGCAGAGCATCTCTTCGTGGTCAACAGCTTCTCCAAGTATTTCGGCATGACCGGCTGGCGTCTGGGTTGGCTGGTGGTTCCTGACTCCTTTGTGCCGATCATGGATAAGCTGGCGCAGAATATCTACCTCTCTGCGCCGACGATCTCACAGTATGCTGCATTGCAAGCGCTCCAGCCGGAGTCGGTGGCAATTCTTGAGCAGCGCAGGGAGGAGTTCCACCGGCGCAGAGACTATCTCTATCCTCAGTTGCAGCAGCTGGGTTTTAAGCTTTCGCTGCCTCCACAGGGGGCTTTCTATCTCTATGCGGATTGCAGCGACTTATGTGATGACAGTTTCAGCTTTTGTCATCAGTTGCTGGAGGAGCAGGGCGTGGCAGTGACGCCGGGCAGGGATTTTGGTAACAACCGGCCGCAGCAGCATCTGCGCTTCGCTTATACAACCAGCATCGAGAAGATGCACAAGGCAGTCGAGAGAATTGCCGGGTTTTTGTAAAACGTCATGACCCATGAACAACAGGCCGACTCTTTTCGTGTTGAAGATCTTGCCTATGTGCATGGAAAACCGGCAGCCAGCGGCGTCATACGGGCTGAACCGGAGGACTTCTATGTCGAAGAGAGCCTGCCGTTCGAGCTTTCGGGAGAAGGTGAGCACCTCTACCTGTTTGTCGAAAAAAGGGAGCTCAACTCCGGGGATGCCGCCAGGTTGCTGGCAACTGCAGCCGGTTTGCGCCGCCGCAAGGTGAGCATGGCCGGACTGAAAGACAAGTATGCCGTCACTCGCCAGTGGTTCTCACTGCATCTTCCGGGGATGGCGGATCCTGACTTCTCTGCTTTGCCATCCAGCGTACGTATTCTTCAACAGCAGCGCCATACGCGTAAGCTGCGCCGCGG
>JAYELV010000368.1:0-1698 GCA_034717755.1 Pseudomonadota bacterium
CGGATGCTTCTCGCGCCTGTTTTAGGACGGCCCCAATTTTAAAAGCCTTATAGCCTTCATCAAATTCACTACCGAACTCTTGATCTGCCTGTTTACGCCGATCAATGTATTTTTTTAAGTCACTCATGACATTTCTCTATTTAGGTACTCTTTCTTGCGTTCTTCAGCAATTGCTATCTCTTTACGAGGCGTCTTTTGTGTTTTCTTCTGAAACCCATGATTTAACACAACCAGGTTGTTTCCACGGAGAAAGCCAAGGATCCGAAAGATATTGCCATCCGTCTGAATGCGTGCCTCCCATAGGCCATCAGTATTGACCATTTTCTTGAAATACTGACTGGGTACGTTATCGAGTTCTTCGATCAGCTGGAGTACCCAGGTCACTTTCTGTGCTTGCTTTGCCGAGAGTGAATCAAGAAATTTTTCAACAGGGCATGATCCTGCTCTTGTGCGATAGAAAATGATCTCTCTCATGCCGTATGAGGTTAACAAATATGTGAACATCGCACAAGAGCGGGTTAATGACAGAAATCCTTACCGCTAATACTTCACTGTGAACACCGCACTGTCCTTGTGCTGATGCTCACGCCGGTCATAGATCTGCGTGGTGCGGATGTCGGCATGCCCGAGCATCTTCTGCACATCCTCTAACCGCGCCCCGTTGTTCAATGCGGTCGTGGCACAGGTCGCCCGCGCACTGTGCGGCGTATAGGAGGCAGGCAATCCTGCTTTCTCCCGGTATTTCGCAAAGATGCGCGCCACCTGCTGCCGGGATAACGCCTTTCCCGTGTTCTGTCCCGTCTTCACCGCCAGAAACAGCAGTGAGTCCGGTTGATCCCCATGACCGCACATCCCCAGATAGCGATCGAGCGCCTGGCGCAGTGCATGATGCACCTCCACTGATTTCTGCTGGCCGCCTTTGACCGTCAGGCGCAGCATCAGATAGCCGGCGTCGTCATAGAGATCCTGCACCAGCAGTTGTCCGGGCTCGGAGATTCGGCAGCCGGTAAAAAAGAGCAGATGCAAAATCGCACTGTCGCGGACGCCCGCCAGGGTGTTTGTGTCGGGAGCTCTCAGCAACTGCGCCGCCTGATGGCTCGCCATGGCCGGTGTGACGCCGCGATTCGGGTCGATTTTTGGCCTGTAGATGCTTTCGACAGGGTTGAATGTCACCAGCTGCGCGTTTTTGAGGTGTTTGAACAGCGAGGAGATGGCGGCCAGGCGGTTGCGCACACTGCGCGGGCGCATGCCTTTCTCGGCGATGAGGTGGTCCCGGTAGGCGATGATGTCGGCAGAAGTGACCTGACGCAGCGCGTCGGGAGAGGCGATCGCTCCCAGCTGGCAGAACTCGCGGAACACCGCCCGGTAGGTCTGTTGGGTCTGTTTGGAGAGAAAGTTTTTCAGCCACAGGGTTTCGTGGGTGACGAGCTCACGCGATGGTGAGCCTGCAACGGGCTGCTGGATGGCGTTTTCGGTGTGGCGATCGAGGACGGTTTTTGCCGGCATTTTTAGGTGACATAATTGATGTTATGGAACCTATCTTAGCATGGGAAAAGCCTGGTTGGTGGACTCAGAAAAGTCTAAGTCATGCGGTATGAAAAGAGCTTTCAGAGAGCTGGAGTGCAGTTGTGATCGTGTACAAGTCGAATGACGGCTCAATACTCATTGCAGTCATTGCAAGGATACAAGGCATAGATA
>JAYELV010000369.1:0-7343 GCA_034717755.1 Pseudomonadota bacterium
TCGTCTGCCGGTGCGTTTTCAGATACAGCTTCACAAAATATTATGGGGAGAGAAGCAGGGTGTCTGACGGTGCGGTGGTGCTTTTATCAGGCGGCCTCGATTCTGCGACAGTACTGGCGATCGCGCAGCAGCGAGGCTATCGGTGTCATGCAATCAGTTTCGATTATGGGCAGCGGCATAAATCAGAGCTGGTCGCGGCAAAAAAGATAGCTGAAACAGCTGAGGTCACACAACATTTGATCCTGCCTATGGGGCTGGACCTGATCGGCGGATCTGCGTTGACAGACACGCAGATTGAGGTGCCAGAGCATGCGCAGGCGGGGATTCCTGTTACCTACGTGCCGGCCAGAAATACAATTTTTCTATCACTGGCGCTTGGCTGGGCTGAGGTTCTGCACGCCAGGCACATTTTTATCGGCGTGAATGCACTGGATTATTCGGGCTACCCGGATTGCCGGCCGGAGTTTATCGAGGCATTTGAAAAGTTGGCGAATGTTGCAACCAGGGCGGGAGTCGAGGGTGACAGCTTCACGATTGAAGCGCCTCTGCTGCATTTGGGCAAAGCTCAAATCATCCAACTTGGGGTGAAACTGGGGATAGACTACAGCAGCACCATCTCCTGTTACCAGGCGGATGAACAGGGCAGGGCATGCGGTCGTTGTGACTCCTGCCGTCTCCGGCGCCAGGGGTTTGTCGATGCCGGCATCGAAGACCAGACTCTCTACCGGAAGTAACTATTCAGCATTGTGATAACAGTGACGCCCCCTCATGTGCTGAATAGTTGCTACCAGAAATCATTCACGCATTCGTAACGTCTCAAAAAGCCGGTGTATTGTTTGAATTCGTGCAAGGAGTTTTTGATGTGATTGCATTATTGCAGCGGGTTAGCAAGGCGAGTGTCAGTGTTGACGGGAACATGATTGCCCGGATTGATTCCGGCCTGCTGGTCTTCGTCGGTGTACAGAAAGAGGATGGAGAGAAACAGGCGTTGCGATTGTGTGAGAGGATATTGGGCTACCGCGTGTTCGAAGATAGCCGTGGCCGCATGAATTTGAGCCTCAGCGAAACCGGCGGAGGGTTGCTGCTGGTGCCGCAGTTTACGCTGGCGGCTGATACAGACAGAGGAATGCGAGCCAGCTTTACATCAGCGGCTGCTCCTGATGTTGCCAGTGAACTGTTTGAGCTGCTGGCAAACAGTGCTGCTAAAACTCATGACAAGGTCTCGTGCGGACAGTTTGGTGCTAATATGCAGGTAGCGTTGGTCAATGAGGGGCCGGTCACTTTCTGGCTGGAGTGCTGATTCGGGTTTTTAGGTGATGTTCGCAACCGCAATAATAATTTCTAATCCCGGACAGCCTCGCAAAAAAATGTGTAAAATAGCCCATTGAATCTGAAGTCGGGCAGATGCCTGATGATTGAAAAATCCGAGGAAGAGTTATGAGAAAATTTGCTGTTTTAGTCGTGATGATGATGTCGAGCTTGTCCGCCTGGGCGGAAGGTGCGCTGAATCCTGTCGAAGGTGTCAATTACCATGTATTGGCTACACAGGAGCCAACTGTGGGTCCGATAGAGGTTGCCGAGTTTTTTGGCTACTTCTGCCCGCATTGCGAGGCTCTGGAGCCTCATCTGGAAAGCTGGTTGAAAAACAAGCCGGAAGATGTCGATTTCATTCGTGTGCCTGCTACATTTAATCGCCCTGTAGTGCTGATGTATGCAAAAACCTACTATGCGCTGCAGCAAATTGGTGCTGTCGATAAAGTGCATCGCGCTATTTTTGCTGCAATTCATAAAAATGGTCAAAAGCTCAACAGCCAGGAAAAAATGGAAGCATTTCTGACAACCCAGGGTGTTGATGTCGCTGCCTATAAAGAGGCGATGGATTCTTTTGAAGTCAATCTGAAGCTGCAACAGGCGATGAAGATGGCGAAAAAATACGCGATCTCAGGTGTCCCCTCGATGATTGTCGACAAACACTACAAGGATGGAGACGCGAAAAGTTGGGATGAGAAGTTACAGATTGTCGACTTCCTGGTCGAAAAATCACGCCAAAGAAGGCCGGCAGTTGCTTCAGACTCACCACAGTCTCAAGCTTCAGTACCACAGCCTCCAGCTGCAGGCGCTACAGCTCAATAAATCCGGTGGCTTCAATGGCAAGCCATTCCCACAGTGACGCAGCCGAAACCCGGCTGCGTCTGCTCAGTTACAATATCCAGTCTGGCCAGGAAACCCAGCAGCGGCGCCATTATGTCACCAAAAGCTGGCAGACCTTCCTCCCCCATCCGATCAAGCAACACAACCTGAATCGTATTGCCAGTCTGATCGACGACTACGACCTGGTGGGACTGCAAGAGGTGGATGCGGGAAGTCTGCGTTCCGCCTTTATTGACCAGACAGAATACCTGGCGCATCGCGCCGGTTTTTCCAACTGGAATATCCAGGTCAACCGCAACATTGGCCACTTCGGGCAGTTTGGCAATGGATTCCTGTGCCGCTATGAACCCGCTTCAGTGCATTATCATCGCCTGCCGGGACTGCGCGGTCGTGGCGCCATGGTGATTAAATTCGGAGAGGGCGATGAGAGCCTCTCCGTGGTGCTGGTTCATCTGGCGCTGGGTAAACGCGGGCGCATTCGGCAAATGCATTTTATGCGTGAGTTGATCTCTGATACTCCCTATAACATTGTCATGGGTGATCTCAACTGCGGTAGCGGTTCTCACTACCTGGAGGAGTTCCTGTCAAAGTCCGGCATGGTGGAGACAGTCATAGGAGAACCGACATTCCCTTCATGGCGGCCTGTGCGCAAGATCGATCATATCCTGGTTTCAGATTCACTCAGGACTGAGAATCCGGCGGTAGAGGATTTTCCATTGTCAGACCACCTGCCGGTGCGTGTCGATGTCATTCTCCCCTTCAAGCTGCCACAAGTCGATTTCAGGCATCATGATGCTTCAACACCTGCAATATAAGGCTGTGAACCGCTAACTGGTGGTGATTTTTCTCACGCACTCAAGATACCCCGCCTCATCCGGCATGCTGTTGCGTGCCTGTGCTTCCCACAGAGACTGCTCCAGGCAATGAATCAGTTTGTGCTCTGCCTCATGTTTGTCGGCGGCAGCATGCTGGATTGTGTGGTATAGAGCGCGAATACCGGCAGGCCTGTCTGCCTGCAGTTGTTCGTAAAGCGTGATGTGCAGGCCGAGGTGGAAGAAGGGATTGCTGCTGTCTCCCCCCTGGGAAAAATCCTGGTGAAGTGCATCCTCGCCCGAATCAAGCAGGCGCTGATATTCAGGATGCAGATTGAGCGCCCTGATGACATGCTGCTCCAGCGCGCTGAGGGTAAACAGGCTCTGCTCCCTCTTGTTCCAGCAGGCTAGAATAAAGCCTCTGATCTCTTCCCTGTTATTTCCAAACATCAGCCTCCCTCACCCTAACCCTCTCCCGATGGGAGAGGGGACTGGAAATTAGAGCCTGTTCAGCTCGACACGGCGGTTAAGCGCCTTGCCTTCGGCCGTCTCGTTGCTGGCGACGGGTCGCTCTTCGCCATAGCCCTTTGCTGTCAGGTTGTCAGCTGCAGCGCCTTTGCTGACCAAATAGTCGCGAACACGCTCTGCACGCCGCTGGGAGAGGTGTTTGTTGTAGTCATCCTCGGCAACGCTGTCTGTGTGGCCGGAGACTTCCAGTTTCAGCTCGGGGTGGGCATTCAATGTCGTGGAAACGCCATCGAGAATCACGATTGACTCGTCTGTCAGTCTGTCAGAGTCGGTATGGAAATTGACGCCGCGCAGTACGATGACTTCATCGATAGCGCAGCCAAATCCATCAACCTGTGTGCCTGCAGCGGTGTTGGGGCAGAAATCGCTGCTGTTCAGGACATTGTCTTTGTCATCATCAACGCTGATGGGTTTGACCGGAGCGGCTGGTTTGACATCAATCTGTGTCGGCGCAGTAACGGGCTGCTCGACCGACGCCCGGGGAGCAGTGGTTGGTGCGGGCGCTGCTTGAGGCGCTGCCGGATAGCCGTAGCCATACTGATAATTGTAATAGTAGCTATAGGGTGCATAACGACCATAATTGTCATTGTAGTAGCGGTAGAAATTGCTGTTGTCGAAACGATTGTCAAAGCGGCTGTCATATCGGTTATAGCCATCCCCGTAACCATCAACATCAGCGTCGATATCCGCATCTGCATCCCAGTCAAATTCGAAGTCGAAGTCGAAATCCATATCGAAATGCAGGTTGCCGAAGGTATCGACATAGCTCTCATAATCACTCCAGCCATTGTTGCCCCAGCCGCTCGTGTTATCCCAACGATTAGTGTTGTCCCAGGCGTTGCTATTGTCCCAGTAATTGGAGTTGTAGTTGCTGTTGCTGTACCACGGATTCCAGCGGCGATTGTTGTTCCATGGGGCGCTGTAGCCATAATAGGAGGGATACCATTGCTTCTGGTAGCCATAGGCAGGGTATTGCGGCGCTTGAACCTGTGGTGCGGCAGCAGATGGCTGAGCAGCAGGAGCTATGGCTGCAGTCGTGGATTCAGGAACGCACTTCTCCTCTGCCTGCGCGTTGATGGCAATGCCCAGTGCAGCGACTGCTAAAGTCCCGGAAATCGTTTTGGTGAGAGTCTTCATGATCTGTATTCCGATAATTCTGATTGCGTTATCTGAATAAGTATATAAGCATCTGCTAAATTAGTCACGTTAAATCTTTGGAAGAGGTGATTTTCCCCGGTTACTCCAGTAGACGAACATATCCGGCTAAAGCCAATCCATGCTCCTCGAGGCGATAGCGCAATATGCGCGTATAGAAACAGCTGACTTTTGAATTGCACAGCGCCACGACCGGCTCCTCCCCCAGAGTGCTGATCAAAGTTTCGATCTGACGGCTCGACATCAGCAGCAGTGGCGCATGTCGAAAGGTTTTGCCTTTTAGTCCCTTGACCGTCTCATGTCTCTCCAGGGAGAGATCGATCAGCGAAGTAACCCTGACATCCCTGCGCTTGATCCAGGGTGTTTTTTTGTACCGATGATCCTGTGGCAGCACATGTTTGAGAGACCCCTCCCAAAATGCCCGATGATTTTCATTTTTGCGGATCTGCCGGAAACCTTTTTCAATAATCGTATTGATGCCTCCAAACTCCTGCTGGATTCTTTGAGCGGCAATTCGTGAGCGCTTACCGTCATGACAGAAAAAAACTCTCTGTTTGCCTTGCGTGTTTCTGAATATTTCCTGGCGGATAGTCTCCTCATTGAGGATATCTCCAAGACGGTAATTGAGAGCTCCTGAGATTCTTCCCTGGGAGAATTCTTCTCTCTCCCGAACATCGATGACAGCATATTTTTTTGTGTCGGCGGCATAGAGTGAAAATGGGATAACGCCGGGGGGGGCATCTCTGTTATTCAACTGCGCAAGTTCCGTCTTTTCCGAGCGCTCACTTTTTATCAGTTCCCAGGCATCCTTTGCCTCAATGAAAAAAAGGACTCCTGCAGCAGAAATAAGCAGCAGGAATAGTGAGGCATAGAGTTTGTGGGATTTCCACAGTGGTTTATTCATACCGGTCTATGTCAGTCTGGATGATGAGAGGCACCTGATACTCCCGGGCGAGAATGGCCACATGCGCACTCAAGGCGCCATATTTGCAAATGATACCCCTGATATCGCTCATCTGCTTTCCTATCTCCGGGTATAAATGCTCTGTGATGACAATGACCCCGGGTGGAATCTTCTGCTCCCGGTCGTTTAGACGATAATAGGGACCGTTATCGAAATTCCCATCTACTACAATGACTCCCTGTGCATCTCGAAAAGAGATCTGTTTCCAAACAGACCTCTCCGGGTCAAATTCGATCGAACTGTGCAGTATGTTGTCGCAATGAAAATCTGCCTGGATATCACCATCAGGTAGTTTTTTATCAAGCTCTGCTCTTATCTCCTCTCTGAGTCGCATGGCGTCTTTGCGCTTGAAGAGTTCGTAGGCGAGAGAGACGAGAATACTCTTTTGCATCAGCTGAAGTGCGGACAGGCGGCTCAGGTCCAGCTTTTTGATTTCCCGCAGTATTCCCGGGAGTAGAAAACCCAGTCGCACAACTCTGAAAAACCCGGGAGTAATCTGCTCTTCGAGCTCCCGGTTCATAAAAATCTGTTCCGATATTTTTATAAATGGCTTTTGAGGAATAGAGACCATGATGTTTAAACTGGTTGCATAGACTTGTTTGAGTGCTTGCAGGTAGAACTCGCTGAGAGCACGGCTGTTGCTACTCCTTTCGGCCAGAATCCGACACACATCATTCTCTCTCCATGACGAACTCTGCAACTCCTGCAACTGCATCTTGAGTTGTATGAAATTTTTATCGTAGTGAACTTCCCGGGTGATCGGTCGAACCTGTACAAATCGAGGGTCATCGATATTCACAAACTCGATATCCGAGGGGCCGAATCGGTGATAAATTTTCGCAAGCTGCTGTTCGAGTTTTTGATAACGCAGACAGTCTGCCGGAAACAGTGCGGTAAATGGAGTGACTGTGCCGGAAGTTACCCCTTCGAATTCGCCGGAGTATTCAATCAGCATGTTGTCTTCTGAAAAGCAAAAAGCAACTCCCCACTGATCTGCGGCAACATATTGCTGGACGATCACTTCGTCAACATCCCTGTCCAGGAATGCCGTATGAATCGAGTCAGGGACCATCTTCCTGTCGAGTGGCCCGTAGGTGGAAAATTGTCCCGCCCGGGAGGACTCCTGCTGATCTTCCTTAGCGGAAGAGCTGCGCACGAGATATCGACAGGAGTCGTCGAGATTGAAATCAAGGGAATCACCCCTGGCAATCACGATAAACTCCGGCACAGGTACGATAGTGCTGAGCGCTTGCAGGCGTGATGCTTTGGTTTCAATCATCGGGCGGCTAGAAAAGAGTCATCATGACAATAAACAGCGCAAATAAGATGATGCCCCAGATAAAAAAGTGCTTCTTTTTTTCCTGGTAGAGTGACAACACAAAGAAGAAAAATGCTCCAATGAGCATTGCGCCTTTGACAATAAGAACGCCTATGATCGGGATCAAAGGAATCAGCGACGGAATGGCATGCGCCGGTCCGCCAATAAAGAGGAGCAACAGAGCGATGGCTATGGTTCGATATAGCATAGTGTCAGTTTGTTCTGTAAACCACAGATGAGCAGTAACATCTCAATAATTCCGGGTATTATTCGAGTATGCGTAGAATTGGGATCAGCCTTTCAGGGACGCGTGAATACGTCCATGGTCGCTTCCGGCATCCTGCCTCTGGCGACATTAATACATCCATGTATGTCATAAGCTCTGATAAAACATCCCTGTTTTATACAGCCCTGA
>JAYELV010000370.1:0-1635 GCA_034717755.1 Pseudomonadota bacterium
GCAAACTTTCTTTTGTTGCGGGAGAGCATCAGCCGCCAGTATTGACTTTCGCGACGCCTGAATCAATCGCCGCCTGCATCACTGCCGGAGCAACATGCTCTCTCAGGCGGGCATCCAGAGGTTTTGGAATGATGTAGTCCGCACCAAAACTCAGTGAGTCGATCCCGTAAGCATCCAGAACCTGCTGCGGCACAACCTCGTGGGTAAGATCTTTGAGTGCATTCACCGCCGCAATTTGCATAGCGTCATTGATACAGCAGGCGCGGGCATCGAGTGCGCCGCGAAAAATGAAGGGAAAACCCAGCACATTATTGACCTGGTTGGGATAGTCGCTGCGTCCAGTTGCCATGATCAGGTCATCGCGTACTCCGGCGGCAACTTCAGGACGAATTTCAGGTACCGGATTAGAGAGCGCAAAGACGATGGGCTTAGGCGCCATACTTGCTAACATCTGCTCTGTAATCAATCCCGGACCGGAGACCCCGATGACGATATCTGCGCCATCCATCGCCTCCGCCAGGGTGCGCTTAGCGGTATCTGCGGCAACACCCCACTTGTAGGGATTGAGATCCTGGCGACCGGTGTGGATCACACCCTCACGATCGATCGCAAGAAAATTTTCACGGTGTGCCCCCAGGGAACAGAGCAGACGGATCGAGGCAATACCGGCGGCGCCAGCGCCAATCACGACAATACTGGCCTCTTCGAGTGTTTTTCCCTGCAGTTCAAGCGCATTCAGCAATCCGGCTGCAATGATGATCGCAGTACCATGCTGATCATCATGGAATACCGGGATATCGAGCTGCTTGATGAGCGCCTGCTCAATCTCGAAGCAATGCGGGGCAGCGATATCCTCCAGGTTGATGCCGCCGAAAGTAGGTGCTATACGCACCACCGTTTCGATAAATTCCTGCGGCCGCCCGGCATTCACTTCAATATCGAACACATCGATATCGGCGAAATGCTTGAACAGCAGCGCCTTGCCCTCCATAACCGGCTTGCCTGCCAGCGCACCGGTATTTCCAAGGCCAAGCACAGCCGTACCATCGGTAATGACAGCCACCAGGTTTCCTTTACCGGTATAGAGATAGGCATCTTCAGGATTGTCTTTTATGCGTCTTACCGGCTCCGCTACACCAGGCGTATAGGCAAGCGCCAGGTCATACTGCGTCTCCGCCGGCTTGGTGAGAGCGACGGCCAACTTTCCCGGGACGGGTTTGGCATGGTATTCCAGTGCTGCCTGATTGATAGCATAGTCTGCATCCTGTTTACTCATAGCACCCTACCCGATAATTTTGTGGATAAAAAAAGGCGCCCTGAAGGCGCCTGCTGTTTCGTCGACGGACAACTCAACGACTGTAGCGTTTGCGGAACTTGTCAACACGTCCACCGCTATCAACGACTTTCTGCTGTCCGGTATAAAAAGGGTGGCATGCTGAACAGATATCCACAGCCATCTCGCCACGAGTATCTGTAGAGGCGGTCTCAAAGCTGTTGCCACAGCGACAGGTCACTTTGATCGCCTTGTATTCAGGATGTATATCTGCTTTCATCGCATTAATACCAAATAGAATTTTATCAAGAGGCGGAATTCTACAGAAATTAACCGCAATGCGCAAATAACAAATCAAAAAT
>JAYELV010000370.1:1735-7332 GCA_034717755.1 Pseudomonadota bacterium
GGTCACTTTGATCGCCTTGTATTCAGGATGTATATCTGCTTTCATCGCATTAATACCAAATAGAATTTTATCAAGAGGCGGAATTCTACAGAAATTAACCGCAATGCGCAAATAACAAATCAAAAATCCAGGGAATTACCACGAAGAGCACGAAGCACACGAAGAGTGATGGTTTTTCTTCGTGCTATTCGCCTCAAATGCACGAGAAATCTGACTCAAAATAGCTTTCCCTCGTTGCGGCCCTATTCTCGGACAGACTTCTAGTACAACGATGCATAAATATCTAGCAGTAGGATTAGCATCTAATCCGTCATCCCGGCGAAGGCCGGGATCCATTGAATCAACCACTTACAGGTCGATACAGTAACATCTCAAAAAACCCGTGTGACTGCCGTCATTGCGAGGGAGCCTAAGCGACCGCGGCAATCTCCTTACCAGATTGCCGCGTCGCTTTCAGCTCCTCGCAATGACAGCTGTTTTAACAAAATATATTCAATGCACGGAGTTATTGAGATATTACTCGATACACATGGATTCCGGCTAAAAGACTGCCGGAATGACGAGGTTTTTCGAGCATTTCTGATGATAGATATTTATGCACTTCTGTACTAGAAAAACTCCAGCATGAAACCACTGATATCTGCCGCGCTGCTTTTCATGGCAAAACTGACGACATACTCCTCATCCGGAGTCATTTGATCCCTCACGACTGCTGGAGAGAGGTAATCAAGCGCATGAAACCGGTTTCTCGCCCTGGTCACACCTTGAGTGTCAGTCAGTGAAACTTCAATCAGCGGAAAATGCTGCCGACGGGATGCATGATTCATCATAACCAGCTGCAATCGATACACCCCCTCCTGCCCCTCAACATGCGTAAAAACCCTGTTGGTCAAGCCGATCATCTCAGGTTGGCGTATCTGCGGCGGGGTATAGCCCAAACTCCTGGAGACAGAAGCGATAAAACCAATCTCAACAGCCTGTTGACGAAAGAGGTAGAGTGTCTGGAGCATCAACAGCAACAGCAGCGCAACCACTCCACCTGAAAACGCCCCGGATGGCCGGTCTTTTTCCTCTGGTCGCTCACCAGCAGTTGCGAGTAAGCGCTGCTCCAGCACATTTTTTTCAAGCGCATGCTGATCAATAACGGCCGAACCTGAATCGGTGGCCGCCACACTTTTGCTTCGCACTCTGGCAGAGTTCCGTGCTTTGATTTTCACTCTATCTCAGCTCACCACACCCTGGCGTGCGCGGCCTAAACGTAAGCCAGCCACCCTTCATGCGCGGCGCTGCGTCCATGCACAGCATCAAAATAGAGGCTTTGCAACTGCTCTGTTACCGGTCCGCGGGAGCCGGCGCCGATGGTGCGTCCGTCCAGTTCACGGATGGGCGTCACCTCGGCTGCTGTGCCGGTAAAGAAAGCCTCATCCGCAATGTAGACCTCATCTCTGGTGATGCGTTTCTCGATAACTTTATAACCAAGCTCATCTGCCAGCTGCATGATAGTGCGGCGTGTTATGCCATCCAGGGCCGACGTCAAATCCGGGCTGTAGATCACGCCATCGCGTACGATAAAAATATTTTCACCGCTGCCCTCCATGACATAACCCTCTGAATCCAGCAACAGGGCCTCGTCGTAGCCGGTATCAATGGCCTCCTGCAGAGCCAGCATCGAGTTGATATAGTTGCCATTCGCCTTGGCGCGGCACATGGTGATGTTGACATGGTGACGCGTGAAAGAGGAGGTGCGAATACGTATCCCCTGCGCTAAAGCGTCATCTCCAAGATAGGCGCCCCACTCCCATGCGGCAACCATGACATGCACCTTGAGATTGTCGGCGCGAATCCCCATCCCCTCGGAGCCATAGAAGGCCATGGGACGAATATATGCAGAATCGAGATTGTTCTCCCTGACCGAGTCGAGTTGCGCCTGATTCAGGGTATCGGCATCAAATGGAATCTTCATTTGCAAAATATGCGCCGAACGAAGCAGACGATCCGTATGATCCTGCAGACGAAAAATCGCGGTACCTTTTTGCGCATGATAGGCGCGCACGCCCTCGAACACACCCATGCCGTAATGCAGTGTGTGAGTCAATACATGCACCTTGGCTTCTCGCCAGGGAACCATCTCGCCATCGAGCCAGATTACACCATCACGGTCTGACATGGTGACCATCGAACTTACCTCATCGTAAAATTATTGAGTACGGGGCGGATGATTATACTGAAACTTTGAACGCTTGGCTTCAGTCCTGTGCTGAAAAATCAGCTTTTCGATAGCACTTCGATCACTGATACGCCGATTCAATCATTTCACGCGTCAGAATGCCGTAGATATGGTGAATTCCAGGCGCTATCTGACGTTGAACATAGAGTGCTTCTACAGAAAATTGATCAAGAAGTTCCCGTGCTTCAAGCAGTGTCGCCCGAATATGCACCGCATGAATCTCAAGGCGCTTTGCAGGGATAGCCATCAGGTCAATGGGTTGCTTATCATCACCCTCATTGTTATCTTCGCGCTCTACATAACTGGCCAGGTCCGCTGCCCGCAGCAGGGTGAATGGGGACTCCTCAGCGTTGATTAATATCCACTCCGGCCTGGTTTTCAGCGTTGCTGCAGCCCTCTCTTTATCAATCAGCGCATCACTGCGCACAAAGGATTTATTCATGGCGCCGACAACGGCTATACGGCTCAATGCAACATTCACCGGACTACTGGTGTAGTCCATGCCGCCCGCCTTGAGCATGGTGACAAACAGAGACTCTTTACCAAACAACTCACTGGATGTCAGCGATGCAATCACCACCACGACCATGCCCGGCATGATGATTCCCGGACTGTAGGTCAACTCCATCATGGCGACCAGTGCAGCCAGAGGTGCCTGCAGGCTGGCACCCATCATAGCCCCCATACCCAGCAGCGCGAATAAGCCATGATCCACTTCAAAACCGGCCAACGCACTCAGGTGACTGACCAGGCTGCCAAGCATCGCCCCCATAAAGAGCGAAGGCCCGATCATCCCCCCCGGAATACCCAACCCGACACATGCCGAAGTTGCGATCATCTTGCCGATCACCAGCACAACCAGCAGCAACACCCCGATACTGCCTGTCAAAGCATGGTCAACGCTGTCATAACCGATACCCATGACCTGTGGCAGCAGCAGACCGAAGAGCGAAGCGATCAGTGCTGCCAGCAGCAACTGCTGCCACTGCTGTAAGACTCTGGCGTGATGTGCAATCGTCTGCACCAGCTGGATGAAACCCGCTGAAAGGGCGCCGGCGGCGATCCCCAGCAACAGAATAATAACAACCCCCGACAGATCACCCAGGCTCATCGAAGGCACATCAAATGCAGGGCTGTTCCCAAACACTGCAACAGAGACCAGTGTAGCGCTTGCGGCGGCAAGGATCACAGGAATAAAGCTGGCCAGCGAATACTCCAGCATCACCACTTCCAGTGCAAAAATCACTCCCGCGAGCGGGGTGTTGAAAGAGGCGGCAATGCCGGCAGCAGTGCCGCACCCCACCAGTGTACGAATCGCGTTGTTCGGCAATTTCATCCACTGCCCCATGAGGCTGCTTGCAGCTGCGCCAAGATAGACATGCGGACCCTCGCGGCCAACTGAGAAACCACCGATGAGTGCTGCTGCTGCGCCAAAAAACTGCAGCAGCAGACCGCGAAGCTTCAAATATCCCTGGTGATATGCCATGCGTTCCATCACGCGCGCCACACCAAGCACATGAATGCCCTTGCCGCCCCATCGAAACATGGCGATCAGGGTCAGTCCGCCGGCAAGCGGCAACAGCATACGCGCCTGCCAGCCAAGCGCTTCAAAATTTTCGCTCTCTCCGCCAGGGAAAAGTGCGGCCTGGCTCTCTTCAACCAGCAGACGAAATGCAACTATAATCAGGCCGGAGAGAACCCCTGCAGCACAACCAAGCACGGCGAGCGGGAACAGCGCATCCTGCTTTGCCAACTGCAACTGGAGCCTCTCAAGACTGTTGCGCCACCAACGAGCCATCAAATCTCTCTCCCCTGTGAATAGCAGAACTGTTTAAGACATACTGTCTAAGTTAAGTAATCTTGCCGTTAAGATGAATATCCAACATCCACAGTATCTTTCTCAAAGTACTGGAATTCGTATTTTGGTGATTTTCCGTCTCATACCGGGCAATCTGTCGAGCACTCACCCCGACTTTACGACTGAATGCATCAATGCTCGTATGAGCCTCTATTCGATAGCGAATAGTTATCCATTTGCCTATAACGCGGGAATTCCCATCAACAAGTATTCTTCGACTTTCTAATGCGCTTATTATGTCATGACTATATAGTCGTACCCATAGAGATGACTATCGGGAGGCGGAAGGCCAATACTTCACCGTGAACAGTGCCGCAACCTGCGCGTTTATCAGGTGTATGAACAACGATGAAATGGCCGCCAGGCGGTTGCGCTCACTGCGTGGGCGGCATGCCTATCCTCTTGATCAGGTGATCCCGGTAGCTGATGATCTCCGCCGGGATGACCTGGCGCAGCGCTTCGGGGGAGGCGATCCGCCCCAACTGGCAGAATTCGCGAAACGCCGCCAGATAGGCTTGCCGGCTCTTTTTGGAAAGGAAGTACTTCAGCCACAGAGTTTCGTGGTTGACGAGTTCAACTGCTGCTGTGCCTATGATTGGCTCCAGGAGGACGCTGCCAGCAGAGAGACCGAAGACGGTTTTTAAGTACATCAATAGCGTACAAAAAGCATGGAACCTTTGCTAGCACAGGGAAAATACTGGTTTACGGACTCAAAACAATCTGAGCAGGCAGTATGAAAAGAGTTTCAGATAGCTGGAGTGCAGTTGTAATCGTGTGAGAGTCGAATGACGGCTCCATACTCGTTGCGGTCATTGACGATTCAGGAAGAAAGAACCAACTATTTCTCCACTTGTTTACTTGATTTATCTGATACATATCGCTATTTCCTGGTTATCGGAAAACTAAGTGAGGCGGAAACTGTCTATCTCAATTCACCGAAAAACTGTAGAATGAATTCTTATGCACAGCACAACATACGAGGTAATACATGATGACTAGCATGTTGGAAAATGCCTTTGCCGCGGCATCAAAACTACCGGTAATTGAGCAGAATACTTTAGCAAGGTGGATGATGGATGAAATTGAATCGGATAAAAAATGGGACAAACTATTCGCTGAGTCAGAAGATGTACTAGGCCGGTTGGCCATAGAAGCCATTGACGAAGAAAATAGCGGAAGAACAACAGAACTAGACTCGGACAATCTGTGATATCCAAGGCGACAGGAAAGTTCTGGAAATGCTATGAACAGTTGCCTGCAGAGGTGCAGAAAAAAGCTAAAGAAGCATATGCGATTTTCTCTCACGATCCTTGGTATCCAAGCCTCCATTTTAAGCGTGTTCACTCAAACCTTCCCGTATATTCTGTTCGGATTACCAAGGACTACAGAGCTGTTGGAACATTGAAGGCTGACAAGCTTATTTGGTTTTGGGCTGGCTCTCACTCAGATTACAACAAACTACTGAAACAAATGAAAAACGCTTAATACGACGTTCCACCGGATCCCAGTGCC
>JAYELV010000371.1:0-7306 GCA_034717755.1 Pseudomonadota bacterium
AAATATATTCAATGCACGGGGTTATTGAGATATTACTGTATCGACCTGTAAGTGGTTGAATCTATGGATCCCGGCCTTCGCCGGGATGACGGATTAGATGCTAATCCTACTGCTAGATAATTATGCGTCGTTGTACTAGAGTTCCAGGCTGGGGATTAGTAAATCTGAGAGCTTGAGTAAAGGGGCCCTTCTCACTTTCCCCTCACCCTCACCCTTTCCCCGGAGGAGAGGGTGCTACATAGGGCTTTACTGTAACAGGGCCTGGTGATCGCTTTTCTCCAGTCTGGCGCCGAAGGTAGAGACAATTTGCGAGGCTGCACGGCTGGCGAGTTCACCGGCCTGGCGGTCACTCATGCCGTGTGTTACTGCATATAGAAAAGTGCCGGCAAACATGTCTCCGGCGCCATTGGTGTCAACAGCCCGGGTGGGAACGGCGTCGATGCTGATGCGTCCGTTGCCGTTGATGATCAGTGCGCCTTTGCTGCCCAGTGTGACCACCAGCTTTTTTGCGATCAGGCAAAGCTCTTCGATTGCCTCGTCAAGACTCTCCCTGCCGGTATAAATTTGCGCCTCTTCTTCATTGCAAAACAGGATGTCGACGCCATCGCCAACGATTTCGCTGACGCCGTCGCGGAAGTAGGTCACCATCGAGGGGTCGGAGAATGTCAGAGCCGTTTTGACCTGATGTTCTGCAGCCATTTCGCGCGCCTTGCACACGGCCGCCCGTGACAGGTCGGATGTCACCAGGTAGCCTTCGATGTAGAGGTACTCAGACTCCTTGAGGTCCTCGAAGTGGAGTTCGTTGACGGAAAAATCGGTGGTAATACCGAGAAAGGTGTTCATGGTGCGTTCGGCATCCGGCGTGACCATTACCATGCATTTTCCTGTCATGCCCTCTTTCTTCACCTGATCCAGACGGGTTTTGACGCCGGCAGCATGCAGGTCGTGCATATAGAACTGCCCCTGCTCATCATCACCGACCTTGCAGGCATAGAAGGTATTGCCGCCAAACTGGCTGATGGCGACCATGGTGTTAGCCGCAGAGCCACCGCCGGCGCGTTTTTTGAGGCCGAACTCCTGTTTCAGGTTGTCCAGCAGTTGAATGTGCGCGTCATCGTCGATCAGCGTCATCACTCTTTTTTCGATCTGCTGCTGCAGTAAAAATTCGTCGCTGACTTCAAACTCTTTATCGACCAGCGCATTGCCGATGCCGTAGACGTGGTATTTCATGAGGGAGCTGCTTTCGAGGAGTAATGTAACCGCGCATTTTAACTGAAATCATGAAAAATGTCCGCGTGTTTTGTCACTTCCAGCAATTCTCTAATGTACCAATAGGGTGCCGATATCTTAAAGATTTTTACCACGAAGCACACGAAGGCCACGAAGAATCGACTGGTCACAAAATGCCTTCGTGCTCTTCGTGTGCTTCGTGGTGAGTCTCTCTGTTACATTTAGACATGCACAGGCTTGTTGAATCACCTGCAGAGGTAATATCTCAATAACCCCGTGCAGGAAGCAGGGTTGGGAGTCTGCTTTTCAGGGCTGTATAAAACAGGGATGTTTTATCAGAGCTTACATGGACGTATTCACGCGTCCCTGAAAGGCTGATCCCGACCCTGCGCAGACTTGAACTATACACGGGCTTTTTGAGAAGTTACTTGTAGGGTCGTTAAATATTTGGTTCAGCACTCTTTGTCGAGGAAATCAGAGCTAACCTGTTTCATATTTCGGGGTTTTGGAGAAAATTCCCGCCAGTGCTGCAGGTAGTTTTTCGCGGTGAGTGGATGCACCTGCGACGGTGCGATATCGGCTAGTGGTTTGAGTACGAAAGCGTAGTCAAGAATATCCTCCCTGGGGAGCTCTTTTCCGCTCACCGAGATGATCTGGCTTCCATAGGTGAGCAGGTCGATGTCGATGCTTCTGGAGCTGAACTTGTGTTCCCCGCGTATGCGTCCAAGATCATCTTCGATGCGGTAGAGCAGGGTGATCAACTCTTCGGGACTCTGTTCGGTTTCAAAACCGGCGATGAGGTTGTAGAAGTCAGGTCCGCTGAAGCCTTCAGCGGGTGATTCGTAGACCGGTGAGACCTGCGCCTCACCGAGGAGTTCGCCGAGCCGGCGCATGGCCATGCAGAGATGGCGTTTTCTCTGCTGGTTGCTGCCCAGGCTTAACCAGATTTGCGGCATTTTGAGAGGTTAGCTGAACATACGGGGAACGATGACATCCATATCGGTTGCCGTGATGCCAAGCTGCTGCAGACCGTTGTGTGTACACACTGATGGCTGTTGCAGTGAGTTGTAGTTATCCATGGTGAAGGGTTTGCCGGGCATCACGCCGAGAATCTTAGCCTGCAGGCGCGACATGGCGTCTCCCAGTGCAATGACGTTTTTATGCGTCCCCTTGACGTGAGCAATATATTCAACGATTTGCTGCAGTGTCAATGTACGCGGACCACACAACTCGACACTTTTTCCAAAGGTGGATGTATCTGTCAGCGCCTTGAGGAAGGCAGCCGTCACATCGCCCACATAGACCGGAGAAAATTTTGCCCCGGCACAAGCGAGCGGCAGTGGTCCTGGTATCATCATCAGTTGAGCAAAGCGATTGATGAAGCTGTCATTGCCGCCAAAAATGACCGAGGGACGAAAACTTGTCACCTTGACGTCACTGCTGTTTTGCATCAGCATCAGATTTTCACCCTTACCCTTGCTTTTCAGGTAGTTGCTGGCGCCATTGGTCTCGTCTGCATTGAGTGCGCTCATGTGCAGCAGCCGTTTGACGCCACTTTGCTGAGCGGCCTCGAGAATTTTTTCAGCTGCCTCGACATGGATCTCCTCAAAGCTGCAGCTGTTGCTTTCATTGAGAATACCCAGCAGGTTGATGACTGCGTCACAGCCGTCGAAATGGCTTTTAAGTGAATCAACATCAAGTTGACCAAGCGTGGTCAGTTCACAGCCAGGCTGCACTTCGAGGCTGGTGTAGCGATGAGGACGACGAGCCGGTATGCGGCACTCGATACCTGCGTTGGCAAGTTTGGAAACTAAATGGTGGCCGACAAAACCAGTGCCGCCAATGATGCATACTTTACGAATTTTCATGACTGAGTGTTCACTCCGTTTGATTCTGCATGTACGATAAACAGATTCTTTCACCATGACAACCGATACAACAAAAAAATGGACTTGTCACTGTTAGCAGGCAACCTTCCAGCCTATCTGCTCACTGGCGCCATTGCCGGGATCATGGCAGGCATGCTGGGTGTTGGCGGCGGTTTGGTGATCGTTCCGGTGCTGGTGTGGCTGTTTCGTCAACAGGGCATGGATGAGTCCGTGGTGATGCATGTCGCTGTTGGCTCTTCACTGGCAACCATCATTGTCACCTCGATTGGCTCTATTCAGGCGCATCAGCGGCGCGGCGCCGTGCTGTGGGACCAGGTCAAGGCGCTGACCCCGGGTATTCTCGCCGGCGCGCTGGCGGGTGCGGCAGTTGCCGAGCAGTTGCCGACCCTCTGGCTGCAGCGGCTGTTTGCGATCTTTGTCATCGTTGTCGGACTACGCATGGCGATGAATGCATCGCTGCAAGCGCAACGAGCCGTGCCTGGTTCTGCCTCTTCGATGTTTGCAGGTGGTGTCATCGGTCTCATTTCATCGATCGTCGGCATCGGAGGGGGATCGCTGACCGTGCCCTGGTTAAGCTGGCATCGAATTCCCATGGTGAATGCCGTCGCGACTTCCAGCGCCTGCGGTCTGCCTATTGCTGTTGCCGGCGCCATTGGCTTCGCCTGGACGGGATGGGGGAAAAACGCCTTGCCGGAGTTATCGACAGGCTATCTCTATTGGCCGGCTATCACCGGAATCGTGCTCAGCAGTTATCTGCTGGCTCCGCTGGGGGCGAAACTTGCACATCGCTTACCTGTCGCGGTGCTGCGGCGGGTTTTTGCGTTTTTGCTGCTTCTCATAGGTTTCCGGCTTCTCTTTTGAACCGGGGCGCCTGGCATTCTTGATATCGGAGCGGGTGGGGAAACTGGTGCGTTGATAGAGGTAAAGGGTGCCGTTGCTGTCGCGCAGAGCCAGCAGTTCTCCCCTGAGTCCATATTCAAAGCGGGAGATCTCGCCGCTTTCAGGAAAGCCGACGAACAGCAGGCGTTTGCCAACCAGCAGGCGCGCGTCACGGTATTCGCCCTGGTTGTAGAAGCGCACCCAGCCATCCATGAGCCACAGGCCGTCACCGGACTTTCCTTTCCAGCGGCCCTCCACGCGCAGTTCCGGTGCGACGGGTTTTGCGCCTATTGCTGATTCAAACGGGTAGTTCTCCTCTCCAAAGGGTGACTCGATCGAGCGGTAATAGCGGCGTGAACTCCCATCTTTGAGAGTCTCCCCGGGGCGCATGGCGTCCAGCATCGTCTGCATTCCGGTGACGAACGGAGATTCAATGGTTCGATACTCTGCATGTGCGATATTGCTGAGGAGAAGCAATGACAGGAGGGCAAGTGTTGTTTTCATCAGATTCCGCAGTGCATATCATCAATTTCCAGCAATACAATAGATGCTTTTTTGAGAGATGTACAGATGGATTTTTTGTAACATCTCAATAACCCCGTGCAGGAAGCAGGGTTGGGAGTCTGCTTTTCAGGGCTGTATAAAACAGGGATGTTTTATCAGAGCTTACATGGACGTATTCACGCGTCCCTGAAAGGCTGATCCCGACCCTGCGCAGACTTGAATAATACACGGGCTTTTTGAGAAGTTACGATTTTTTTGCCACAGTGTTGCCGGATTTCGCTTACGCTCATCCGGCCTACGAGTTTTTCCTGCACGGGGTGATTGAGAAAATACATTAATTATAATATTTAACTTACTGTAAAATAACACCAAGTCTGTCGCTGATTCTCATTGGTTCGACACCCAGGCGCAGGTCATAGATGGTGGCGTAGGTCATGACGTGCTTGACGTATTTGCGGGTCTCTTTATAGGGGATCAGCTCGATCCAGATGTCAGCGGGCAGCGGTTCGCTGCCGGGCTTGTGTTTCAGCCATTTTTTGACAGCACCGGGTCCTGCATTGTAGGCAGCTGTCGACAGTGTCATGTTGCGGCCGAATTTCTCCATCATCATGCCCAGATAGCCGGTTCCAAGGGCGATATTGGTTGCCGGCTTGCTGAGGTCGTTGACCGAAGGGCTCTTCATCTCATATTGACGCGCCACCTGCCGTGCTGTCGCCGGCAGTAGCTGCATCAGGCCATGTGCTCCCGCCGGGGATTTGACTGCCGTCATGAAGGCGCTCTCCTGGCGGAGTATGGCAAAGGCCCAGGAGGTGTCGATGTTGCTTTGCTGAGCATACTCTTCAACCAGTTCGCGGTGCTCGAGGGGGAAGCGTATCTGCATGTCATCCCAGGAGTCGGCTTTGGCAAGCGTAAATATGGCGCGATCAAGCATTCCCCAGGCGTTAAAAACGACAGCAGCCGCCTGCATAGCGGGTTTGTCGAGCCGTGTCATCTGCTGGCGCCACTCGCGCCGCAAATCAACATCGCGTTCAAGCAGTTGCAACTCACGCATGCGCAGCATTGCCACATCTGTTTGCATGCGGCTGATTTCACTGCTGTCTGCAGGTGTCTCTGTGTGTGCGTACCGGTATGGCGCAGAGATGTGATCACTGGCCAGATAGCCATACAGGCTGCGGTCGGTTGCAACCTTTCTGTAGAGTGCTGCGGCCGCCATGGTGTAGCCTGTTTGTTCGAGCGCGCGCGCTTTCCAGTATCGCCACCGTTGCTGCTTTTGAAGATCAGCAGGCATCGTATCGGTCCAGCTAAGCAGCTGCTTCCAGTCCTGGCGCAGCAGTGCCGCACGCAGGCGCGCCTGTTGCAGTTCGGGATGGGCCGGACAGGTTCCGGTTTTGAGGTAAAAAGAGTAGGCGTTTTTACCCGGCTCAGTGTAGAGAGCCAGCGCCAGTCCGCGGTCGATTTCGCAACGGTCTGCAGCGGAATAGTCACTCTTTTTGATCAGCTGTTGCCAGCGGGAGAGCGCCTTTTCAGGTTTTTTGTTTCCCAGTCGGCGTAGACCGTAGCCGATGATTTTGGGTTTGTAGGGGTGGTTTCCCGGCAGGGATGCGAGCGCTTTTGAAGGGTTTTTGCGCACCTGGATCCAGCGATGGAGCCATTTTTTATCCGCCGTGGAGAGATACTTTCCCAGATGTCTGGCAAGTTTGACATTGCCGGATTTCATTGCCAGTTCGATGCGCTGCCACACCATGGCGCTGTCCATGTGGCCGGCTTTACGCCAGCTTTTGAAAACAGTGTCACAGGCGGCCGGGAGCGTATCTCCATGCAGCCATACCTCCGCGGTATGTGCATAAGCGAGATCGCTGTTATCCGTATGGATCAGGGCATCGAGGACCAGGCAGCGGAGTTTGTCGCTGTCGTCGCGTTTATCATACGTCTTGATGACTTCCACCCAACGCCCCTCCGCGGCGAGTCTGCTGAGCCAGCGCGCACGCAGCAGATAGGCGGGACCACTGCCGGCGTAGTTCGTCAGGAATTTGGAAACCTCGCTGGAAGAGGCTGTAGAGAGGCGTTTTTTCAGCTCTTTGTATTCAAGGTAGGGATACAGGGGGTAATCCTTGAGCCCGGGTTTGAGTGAGTGATACAGCCCCAGATCGCCGCGGCTATAGGCCTGTTCCGCAGCAAGAAAGCTGCTGCGCTGGGAGGTGGCCGCAACTACAGGATTTAGAACGATGAGAGCCAGCAGCAGCGAGTAAAAGAGGTTGTGTATGTGCATACCTAGGAGCCTGTCCGAGAATAGAAGATCTACTGCGGAAACGCCCTTTTGGCCAGATTCCCCGTCCATTATCGTTAAATAGCGCTGCTATTCGCCTCAAATGCACGAAAAATCTGACTCAAAATGGCGCTCCCTCGCTACGGCCCCTATTCTCGGACAGGCTCCCAGCGAGACCAGATGTCAGACTGATGAGTTATGATTGAAATTATACCCATTGAGAAAGGTGTTGGCCGATCAATGACAATTGGTGCGTAGGATGTACACTCGTTTTATCTGTTTTCGTGTTTTTCGTGACTTTCGTGGTAGAAAAAATTTTTTGGGTGCCGAATTTATGGTGCAATGCGCGGAGCTTATTGTCACCCTACGACTCACTCCTCACTCCTCAGCACTCAGTCCTTATCTCTGCGATATTCACCTTCGATGATATAGTGCTCCGGTCTGCTGTTGTGACTATCGACATTGACGGGGGTGATATTGCCACGGCGTTTCAGCCAGTTGAGGATCAGCCAGCGTCTTAGAGGCGGGATCAGCAGTA
>JAYELV010000372.1:0-7274 GCA_034717755.1 Pseudomonadota bacterium
CCGACCAGCCTCTCTCTTCCAGCGCCTCTTCTATGCTGGCGGGCGCCGCATTATCTGCGCCAGCAGTGGCGCCCAGGGTGATTGCCAGCAGTCCTGGGAATATGACATGAAACAGTTTTGGCATAGCTTCTTCTCCGCAAATCAGGTAATGAATCATGGGTATACTGATACTTACCAGCAAAAGACATGCCAGCCAGATCAGAAAATAAGTATAGGCTATTATTCGAAGTGTATGCGGTTAGTTATGCTAGCGCATTCAGGTGAAGGCTGGAGTCCATGGAATCAAACACTTACATTCAAGAAAGATGGATTCCGGCTATATACATGCCGGAATGACGAAATATAGCTGATATCCTATTTGATAGAGTTGATACAACGAATCTCATCCCGGGTGCAGGAAAAAGATTTACGCAGCCTGACAAAATGTCAGAGACATTATTTTTGTCATTGGTAGAATAAAAATCCAAGTAACTTCTCAATAACCCCGTGCAGGAAGTAGGGTTGGGAGTCTGCTTTTCAGGGCTGTATAAAACAGGGATGTTTTATCAGAGCATACAGGGATGTATTCACGCGTCCCTGAAAGGCTGATCCCAACTCTACACAGATTTGAACAATGCACGGACTTATTGAGAAAATACAAATCCAACTTATAAGGTGATGATAGAGATGAACTGGTTTGGAAAAAGCCTGAATCATAAATTTACCCTCGCGACAGTCGCCGGGTTTTTTGTCAGCTCGCTGGTTTTTTTTGGATTGTTCCTTGCTTTCTACCAGAGCGAATTGCAACAGGAGCGGGCGCAGGCGGCGCGTGACGTCAATCGCCTGCTGCAATCGTCTCTGGAGAACGCTATGCTCAAGCGTGATCTCGAGGGGCTGGTCTTTATTGTCAAGCGTCTGGGCGAGCAACCCAACATCAGAAGAGTGATGATCACCGAGCCCCTTGGCCAGGTGCGTTTTTCCAGTCATAGGGAATCGATGGGTCTGATCCTCGATAAAGCGTTGATTCAGCACTCCGTTCCGCAAACCTACTTCATGCAGGACGAGCAGGATGCCGAGGTGCTGCGCAGCATCAATCCGGTACATAATAAACCCCAGTGCCAGGAGTGCCACGGTCCTGTGGAGCAAAATCCCGTCAACGGCATTCTGGTGGTTGACTATGACGCCGCTCCGATTCGTCACAAGGCGCGCAAGACGACACTCATGCTCATGGGAGCGGGAGCACTGATCGTCATCATCAATCTGTTGGGCGGCTGGTGGTTTATTCGCCGCTTTATCCTCAAACCGGTGGAGTCTCTGAACACTGCCAGCACCTCTCTTGCACATGGTCAGTTGGATACGCGCGTGACACTGCCGGGCAGGGACGAGTTGTCGACGCTGGGTGAAACATTCAATCTGATGGCCGCAAATCTACAAACCAGCATGCATCAGACCGAGGAGGGGCGCGCATTTCTGCAGGCGATGATTGACGCTATCCCCGATGGCGTACGCATCATCGATGATGACTACAACATGCTGCTGGTGAACCGCACGTTTCGTGAACAAACGGGTTGTCCTGACAAGCCCTGGATAGGGGAGAAGTGCTATACCTCCCATGATCGGGACGAACCCTGCCCTGCAGAGATGGTGACCTGCCCCCTGGTAGAGATTCACAACACGGGCGAGCAGCTGAAGGTGATACACCACCATACCCGATGCGATGGTGATATCCTGGACGTGGAGATCTATGCTGCGCCCATGACCATCGTCAGAGATGGAAAAGAGGTGACCCTGCTGGTTGAGTCGATTCGTGATCTTACCCAGAAGGTGCGTTTTACCCATGAGCAGCGTTTGTCAGAACTGGGTCGGCTGGCGGCCGGGGTGGCTCATGAAATATACAATCCGCTGAGTTCCATGAAACTGGCGCTGCACTCACTGGCGAAAATCATAGACAGGGAGCAGCAGCCGGATGAAATCGGAGACTACCTGGGTATTGCGGAACAGCAGATGGATCAGTGTATCCGCATCACAGACCGCCTGCTGCATCTGAGTGCATCACCATCGGACAAAACACAGCTGGTGGATGTTCAACAGGCGGTAGAGGATACACTCAGCCTGGTGAACTGGGATGCGCAGGAGGCGTCCATCGACTTGATTGTGCAATTTCCACAGCAGCCATTGCGTGTGTTTGCCGATGATGGCGAGATGCGCATGCTGGTGCTGAATTTGGTGCAGAATGCTTTTCATGCCATGCCCGACGGCGGTGAGCTGAATATCACAGGCGCTCTCGAAGATGATGAAGTGGTGGTGCGCTTTTGTGATACCGGTGTCGGGATTTCGCCAGAGAACCTGGGCAGGCTGTTTATGCCATTCTTCAGTCGCCGTGCGGATGGTGTAGAAGGCACCGGCCTGGGCCTGCCTATCTCCCGGGCCATCGTAGAGAGCTTTGACGGCGCCCTTGAAGTTGAGAGTGAGCTGGGCAAGGGGAGCTGTTTTATTGTGAGGTTGCCGGAGGCCTCAGTTGAGAGGTTGACAACATGAAAGCCAGAATTCTTGCTGTTGAAGATGATAAATTACTCAACAGGATGCTTGTGCTTCAGCTGGAGGGGATGGGGCATAGCGTTACCGGTGTAGACAGCCTGCACCAGGTCCAGCAGTACCTGGGGAAGTATGAACCGGATTTGATCATCTCCGATATGCGCCTCCCCGACGGGGAGTGTATCTCCGAGTTGCCGAAGTTGTGTGATTCCTGCCCGGTCATCGTGCTTACTGCATACGGCACTGTAAAGAGTGCAGTGGAGGCAATACAGGCAGGTGCTGCTGACTACCTCACCAAACCCGTGAGTCCGGAGGAGTTGACTCTCACGGTTCAACGGGTGCTGGAGAACGCAGCTCTCAAGGCTGATCACCAGTTTTGCAAGGCGCGCCTGCAGGCGCAGTCCGGTTCCCTCTCTTTTATGATCGGTCAGAGTACTGCTCTGGATCAGGTTAAGGAGCATATCGATGCAGTTGCGTCCAGTGACATGACCGTGCTGATACTGGGTGAGAGCGGTTCAGGCAAGGAGTTGGTTGCGCGCGCCATTCACGAACAGAGCGACCGCAGCAAACGTAACTTCGTGGCAGTCGATTGCTGTACCCTGCAGGAGAGTCTTTTCGAGTCCGAGCTGTTTGGTCATGAGAAAGGCGCCTTCACAGGTGCGCATCAGAAAAAGAAGGGACTCATCGAAGGGGCAGCGGGTGGCACCCTGTTTCTCGATGAGATCGGCGAGATTCCACCGGCCATCCAGGCGAAGCTGCTGCGCGTTCTGGAGACCGGCATATTCCGGCGTGTGGGGGGAACCCGTGATCTGACTTCAGATGTCAGAATCGTGGCTGCAACTAACCGGAATCTGAAGAAGATGTCTGAAAGCGGCGGTTTTCGTGCGGATCTTTTTTATCGTCTGGAGGCCTTCACCATCTACACACCACCCTTGCGTGAGCGGCGCGAAGATATTCCGTACCTGGTGGAGCATTTTATTCGCAACCATAATTTTTCCCGGCGTGTACAAAAGACCGTGACCAAGGAGGCGATGCGCAAGCTCATTGCCTATGACTGGCCCGGCAATGTGCGCGAATTGAAAAATGTTGTAGAGCGGGCGATTATTCTCTCACGCAGCAAAAAAACGATTCGTGGTCAGCACCTTACTTTCAGCTCATGTGAGAAACAGAAGACCGGCTTTATGCTGGATATTCCTCCCGGCACCGTTCCAACCATGGAGGAGCTGGAGGCTTCCTATTTGAAGATGCTGCTGACCAGGCATGCCGGGCATCGCGCTACCGTGGCCCAGGTGATGGGCATCAGCGAACGTCATGTCTACCGTCTCATCAGTAAATACCATTTTGCTGAAAATGGCGCTACGGCTGTCAACGGCCGGTAGCATTTCTCAATGTACCAATGAGATTGCAGATATCTTAAAAGACTTGTAACTATTCAGTTCCTACGGGATCGTCACTGCTAGCGGGTATATCTTCCGGAAAATGCCGTGAATACATCCATGTAGGCTCGCTTCGGCATCCCTGCCTCCGACGTTTCCTCCAGATACACCCGCTAGCAGTGACTTATTTTGCTGGTTTAATAAGATGCTGAATAGTTACAAAGACTTTTACCACGAAGCACACGAAGACCACGAAGAATAAACTGGCTGCAACAATAGCTTCGTGTCCTTCATGGTGAGTATCTCTCTACATGTAGAATTGTTTGTATCTGTGTGCATCCGTGTTCATCTGTGGATAAAAAGGTTTTGTCTGGAAAACGCACAGATCCGTAGGGTGCCAATAAGTGGTGCACATTGCACCTTCATGCGGCGGGATGCGCTGTCGCTTATGCCGCCCTACGGATTGTTTTTTCCACAGATGCACACAGATAAACACAGATGAAGGGGGTTTTTATATCTGTGTGGCAATTCTCAATCTACCAATTAGATTGTAGATATCTTAAAAGACTTTTACCACGAAGGAGACGAAGACCGCGAAGAGTCAACTGGTTACAAAAATACCTTCGTGCTCTTCGTGTTCTTCGTGGTGAATCTCTCTACATTTAGAATTGCTGAACGGCCGGGCTGTAGCTTCCTGATTTAACTCCTATCCCTACCGGGTGGAGAGCCAGTCGGCGATCACCCGCATCTCCTCATCGTTCACCATCGCCATGATGCCTTTCATGACAGCGGTCTGGCCACCGCTTCTTGCGCCGCTCTTGATGTCTCTCAACTGATTATAGGTGTAGTCTGCATTTTGTCCTGCGATCTTTGGATAGAGGGGCTGAATAGGGGTGCGCGCATCAGCGCCATGGCAGGATAAGCAGACCTTGGTTTGATAGAGTTTGGCTCCATCCAGGGCGGCATCTTCGGCTGCTGCAGCGGAGCTGATGCCAGCTATCAGCATGATTGTGGCTGACAGGGAGAGGGTTTTTAGGAGGTTCATAGTGTTGTTCTCCAAATGACAAGGAATAGGTGACAAATAAGTTTAGACCAATCTCCTACCATGAACTGATAAAGCCGGATATCACCATTGTCAGCAGTGCAATGCCGACGAAGATGAGGAAGGCTCCGAGGATATTGGAACCGGTTTGCATTTTCTTCGAGGGCTTGCCCACCAGGTGCTTCTCCAGCTCGCCGCTCGCTTTGAGGCGCTCATACTCCAGCTTGTGCTCATGCTTGAATTCTTCAAGCGGCATTGCACCTGTGAAGATAATGGTGCTCATCGGGAATCTGTCGGGGCGGAAATGCGAGTTGAAAAAGTGCACGGAGAAGAGGAATATCGTCGCCAGCAGCGCCTCTTCGGCGTGGATAATTGTCGCAATGTTGAACACCCATCCCGGCAGGATCATTGCCGTCTTGGTCGGAAAAAAGAGCAGCAGGCCGCTGAGGCCAATCACCCCTGCACCCCATACCGGAGCCCAGTAGTCAAACTTCTGCCAGTAGGACCAGCGGTCGAAATCAGGCCGTTCGGCCATGCCGAAGAACCAGCGGAACATCGCCTTCAAATCCGTCCAGTCCTGCCAGTTTGGAATCATCGATGTGGGGCCGAACCAGCGGAACGTCTTGCGCTTGATGATGAAGATATTGACGGCGGCGATAGCAAAGTGGACAAAAAATACCGATAACCAGACGGTTGCTGCCGTGCGGTGAATGATGGCCTCGATCTGCGGGCCGCCCAGCAAATTGATGATGAAGGGCGCCCAGTCGGTATGCGCGAACAGCAGCGTGGAACCGCTCAACACCAGCACCATGGTGCTCACTGCAAACAACAGGTGGATGATGCGCCACACGATACTGAAACGGCGGAAATAGACTGTGTCTTCACTTGCCGGCGGCGGCTTGTAGCCCTTGCCCTGCTGGCGGTCACGAAACTCGCGGTAGAACCACAGGATGACATGGGTCCAGAAGAACAGGAACACGCCGATAATCAGCAGGTTCATAAACTTCGCGGTGATCCAGATACCGGGATAACGCTCGAAATCATTGGCATTGCCATGCGCATGAAAACCCAGGAATCCTTCGGGAGCATCCTCATGGCACGTCCGGCAGGTCTCCAGGCGGTTGTCGAGATGCACCGTCGAGGTTGGATCATCGACACTCTTGAGTTCATGGCTGCCGTGGCAGTCATAGCACTTGGCGGTATTGGTGTAACCCAGACGGTTGACCTGGCCATGGTAGGAGGCCAGGTAGGTCTTCATCGAGGTTTCATGGCAACTGCCGCAGTTTTTGGTGATGGCGAGCTTCATTGAATCCTTATCCGGTGATTCAATGTTATGGCTGCTATGGCAGTCGGAACAGACGGCGGCGTCACTGTTGTTGTTCTCCATCACCTCCTTGCCGTGGATGGAGGTCATGTAGGCCTTTTTCTCCTCCTCGTGACACTTGCCGCACACCTCCGGATTCTTCAGACGATGATCGGCGCGCTGCTCACTGCCGAGTGCGCCGATGTTGTGGGCATCGTGGCAGTCGTGGCAGGTGGCGTTGGTTCTGGACTGGTCGTTGAGATTGGGGCGGGCATGCACCGAGTGCATATAGCTGTCGATCTGCTCCATCACCACCTTGAGGCGATCGTGTTCGGGATCATCGCTATCCTTCTGTTCCTCCCAGGTCTCCGTGTGGCACTTTACGCAGCCAACGGTAACAGGGAGTTTTTCATCGTGCTCACCCTTGACCAGGGTGACGTTGCCGTGGCAGTTGACACAGTTCTGTTCGCCATGCACGCTGGCGCCGAACTTGTCCGGGTCGACGTAGATGAACTTGGTGGTGCCGTCATCATACTCCCATACCTTCTCGTCTTCATCGTCATCGGCATGGCATTTGTTGCATTTTTTATTCGAGACGACTTTCTTAGCTGCTGCTTTGCCGGCCTCTTTGGCAACAGACATCGGTGTATCGTCTGCCTTGGCATGCAGGTTTCCGCCATATAGCCCCGGCAGCAGTGTGAACAGCATTGCCAGCCCTGTAACTACTCCTGTTGTCATTTTTTTATGCATCATTGTTGCCTATAGTAATCTTTGAGCGACCAATATGTTTATACGATGAATCAAGATATCATGACCTTGATAAAAATCAATGATGGAGATCATGAAGAGGCGGTTTGTCGTAATTTCTCAATAATTCCGTGCATTGTTCGAGTCTGGGCAGGGTCGGGATCTGCCTTTCAGGGACGCGTGAATACGTCCATGGTCGCTTCCGGCATCCTGCCTCTGGCGACATTAATACATCCATGTATGTCATAAGCTCTGATAAAACATCCCTGTTTTATACAGCCCTGAAAAGCAG
>JAYELV010000373.1:0-1650 GCA_034717755.1 Pseudomonadota bacterium
TTCCGATGGTGCTGAAGAGGCCGTGAATCTCATCATAGCTTTTGAGTCTCTCTTCAACGGCGATGAGGCGTCCACGGGTATAGTCGATGCTGGATCCCAACGGCGTTTTGATCGAGACAATAAAGCGTCCCTGGTCCTCATCCGGCATAAATCCCTTGCCCAGCTGCCCCATGAACCAGCCGCTGGAATAGACTGTCAGGGCTGCCAGCACAATGACCAGCAGACGTTGATGAATGGCAAATCCGAGTGCAGCTTTATAGAGGCGTTCCATGGCTTGAAACAGGGATTCCAACAGACGGTAGATCACACCATGACTCTTTTTGACGCGCAGGTATTTCGCTGACAACATGGGGGTGAGCGTGACCGAGACAAACAGGGAGACCAGCACGCCGAAAACCACGACCACTGCGAAGGAGCCGATAAAGCGTCCGATGATCCCCTCCATAAAGACCACCGCACCGAACAGGGCGACCAGGGTGAAGGTGGCGGCCAGCACGGCAAACATCACCTGGCTGGTTCCCTCGACCGCATGCGTCTCCGGCGGGGTATCAGGATCTTCTTCCATATGCCGGTAGATGTTCTCCAGCACCACGATGGCGTCATCGACCACCACCCCGATCAGCAACAGCAGCCCCAGCATGGTCATGGTATTAAAAGTAAAACCAGCAAAGTAGATAGCCGCAATCGCTCCCAACAGTGATACTGGAATCGCGGTGGCGACAATCAACGTGGAGCGCATGCTTTTTAAAAATAACCACACCACCAGCGCCGCCAGCAGGGTGCCTTCAAACAGATGCGCCTTGAGCCCCTCGACGATAGCAGTGATCAGGTCGGCGTCATCGACGACGATCTCCAGCGTCATGCCGGGCGGAAGCTGCGGCAGGATCTCGCTGTCGAGTCTGCGTTTCACCTCATCGATGATGGCGACCGTATTGGAGCCGGAGATTTTGATCAGTCCCAGTCCAACAGCAGCTTCTCCATTAAAGCTGGCAAAGCGTCTGAAGTCCTCCATGCCATCTTCGATATCGGCAATTTCATGCAGATAGACCGGCAGATGATCACGATGGGTGACAATCAGGTTTTCCAGCGCATGCAGGTCGTGGTATTCAAGATCGAGCTTGAGCAGCTGCTCACGGTCCGTGCTGACGACAAAACCACCGGGCAGCTTGATGTGTTCACGTTGAAATGCGCTGATGACATCATCCACGGCGATACCCAGCCCCGCCATGCGCTGGATATCGAGGTTGATGCGAATCGTGCGTTGACGCTCTCCGGCAATCACGACATTGCCCACGCCGCTGACCGTTTCCAGGCGTTTCTTGATGGTATTCCTGGCATAGAGATTCAACTGCTGCAGGGTGCGATCCCCCTGCAGTGACAACCACATGATGGGGGAACCACCAATCTCCACTT
Source organism: Pseudomonadota bacterium (assembly GCA_034717755.1). GTDB lineage: Bacteria > Pseudomonadota > Gammaproteobacteria > Chromatiales > Chromatiaceae > Sva-25. The sequence goes on from JAYELV010000373.1 coordinate 1,414, forward strand.
TTTTGACGATAGGCGTTTCGGCATCATTAGGCAGCAGGCGGATCACCTCGTTGATCTTCGCCTGCATCTCGTTAAAGGCGACGTCAATGTCTTTCGACAGTTCAAACTGAACGGCGACGACAGAGACGCCGGGCAGTGATGAAGAGCGGATGGTTTCGATGCCGGAGACGCTGTTCACTGCGGATTCGATCAGATTGGTTACCGAGGCATCGATAATGGAAGGATCGCCGCCCGGCA
>JAYELV010000374.1:0-1638 GCA_034717755.1 Pseudomonadota bacterium
GAAACGCCCTTTTGGCCAGATTTTCCGTCCATTATCGTTAAATAGCGCTGCTATTCGCCTCAAATGCACGAAAAATCTGACTCAAAATGGCATTCCCTCGCTACGGCCCCTATTCTCGGACAGTCTCCTAGAGCGGCCCGAAGGGTAAATTACAGGGATGTAATTTATAACCTCAAGCAGATTGCCGCGGTCGCTTAGGCTCCCTCGCAATGACAGCATTCATACGGGGTTATTGAGAAGTTACATGCAGTGGACCTATTTTGCAGGTGTTGCTTGCGGCTTTTCTGCTGGCGCTGCATCAGCCGGGGCCTTTTCTGCAGGAGCGGCCATCTGCGGAGAGGAGACTTTGACATCCTTGCTCATTTCAGCAAGCAGGGCGCGCAGTTTCTCACTCTTTAGCTGCTGCTCGAGTTGTGGCTTGACGCTCTCGAGTGTTGGCGGCGCCTGGTCACGGCTATCTTCCAGAACGATCACATGCCAGCCAAACTGGGTTTTGACCGGGGCTTTGGTGTATTTTCCCTTTTCCATCGTTGCCAGGGCATCGCGGAAGGGTTCAACCATCATGTCGGGGCTGAACCAGCCGAGGTCTCCGCCATCTTTTCCTGTCGGGCCTGTGGAGTTCTCTTTGGCGAGTTCGGCAAAATCCGAGCCGCCGTCCAGTTTGACGATCAGCTCCTTTGCCTTGGCTTCATCTTTGACAAGGATGTGCCGCGCCTTGTACTCAACAGATTTTTGCTCTTTGAAGGATTTCTCATAAGCAGCTTTGATTTCATCATCGCTGACAGTCTGCTGCTGCATCAACTCGGTGAGCGCTGCATCCCTGAGGACGATGCGCGTGTACATGGCGATTGCATCTTTGACCTCGGTGCGGTCGACGACACCGAGCTTCTTGGCCTCTTCACTGAGCAGCACGGTGGTGATCAGTTCACTCACGATCTGATTCTGCGCCTGTTGAGGATCCTGCGGCAGCGGCAGTCCCTGGCGGCTGTCACGATATGTCAGGAGCGCAGGCATGCTGATATCGATGCCGTTGATGGTCAGAACAGGCCCCTTTGGCATGGCTGGAGCTTCAGCGACAGCTTCTGCTGCCTGGGTGAGAGATGTGGTTAACAGCAGTGCGCTGGCAAGTATGGTTTTTTTCATTTAGAAAACTCGTTTGAATGGTTTAATGGTAACTTGTGAATAGACACCGGCATGCTGGTAGGGGTCGTCTGCGGCCCACTGTTCAGCATCTGCCAGCGATGAAAATTCGGCAACGATAAGGCTGCCGCTGAATCCCTCTTCTCCGGGATCCTCACTGTCAATTGCAGGATGAGGGCCTGCAATCAGCAAGCGCCCGTCGTCGCGCAAAGCCTCGAGACGTTGCACATGTGCAGGTCTTGCGGCAAGACGCTTTTCCAGGCTGTTGGAGATATCTTCGGCGATAATGGCGTAATACATCACTCTTTCTCTACTACCTCGCTGGTAGTTTGTATATTGGTGGTTTCTGTACTTCTCACTTCAATGATTTCATTTTGTCGCATATGGCGGGCGATAAAGAAACCCTGCGCCAGGGCAAACACAAAAGTCAGCCCCATCAATCCATACAGCTTGAAATTGACCCATGCATCTTCGCTAAAGTTGAAGGCGACTGCAACA
>JAYELV010000375.1:0-7144 GCA_034717755.1 Pseudomonadota bacterium
ATCAGATAGTCAAAGTCGCGGTTTGCGGGCGCCTCTTCAGGAAACGTAGGAGGCATGGATGCCGAGTCGAGCCTACAGGGAGGTATTCACGGCGATTTCCGGAAGAGGCGCCCGCAAACTGTGACGATCTGACGGGCACTGGATAGTTACAAATATCGTAACTATTTAGCATCCTCTGAAACCAGCATACAAGCCCCTGATATACCCGGTAGCAGTGACGGTCTCGAATGTACTGAATAATTATAAAATAGATAATATCTGTGTGCATCCGTGTTCATCTGTGGATAATTTTATTTCCCGTTTTTTTGTGTCGCGGTGATTGTTCTTGCAACCCTCGATCTTGCGCATATAACTCGATTTCATCGCCTGTTCGAAGGCATCGTTGGTCGCATAACTGTGTCCGAATACCGGCTCCCACAGGCGCTGGTTTTCCATGCACAAATAGAAAAACACCTGTTCCCGCCACTCCCCGGAAAAGCTTTTCCATGCGTGTGAGAACATCTCCAATTTGATCTCATCGGGGTATGAGAGTTTGCCATCGGCCTCTACTGTCGGCATCTTCAGTATCTTGCTGTTGAAACCATGCCGGCGAATTTTTTTGATGACGGGTTTGATGAATGTCAGGGTTCCGAGAGAGACCATCGCTACCTGCCGGGGCGTGAATCTTTGCTGAATCTGCTCGATAATCTCCGCATAATCCTCTCGCCACTGTTGATAGTGGATCATCGGATGAAAATGAAAGCCAATGACGACACCCTTTGCCGCCAGCTGGCTGGCGGCATCGAGTCGTTTCTGCAATGAAGCGCTGCCATGCTCCTCGTTATCGATGATCGTCTGCGGATTCAGTGACCAGCTGCAGATCAGGTTGGGCGGCAAATCACTCTTCAGAAGATGTGCGATATTGGCTGACTTGGTCTTCAATTCCAGAATAACATTGGGGTGCTCGCCTGCAAACTGAAGCACGGCATCCAGCACCCCATGGCTGTTGCCCCACATCAGTGAGTCTGAGGATTGACCGGTGCCAATATGATAGGTTTTCTCAGGATCGATCGGGATCTGTTTGAGTTTGTCGCCAAAATGGCTGTCAAATGTGACCTCGTTGCCGGTAAAGAATGACTGGATGCTGCAGTAGGAGCAGCCATAGCCGCAGTTGTCGACAGCATCCAGCGTCAGCAGGTTGCAGCAGCGGGTTTTCGGTGAGGCGACAGGACAGAATCCTAAACCCAGTTTCTCTTTCCTGGCCACACTGACTTCTACCTTGATAGGAAGCTGGCGCTGCTTGTTGCTGGCAGAATAGCGGTTTGGCTGGCGCCGCTGCTGCTGCCACTGCAGATCGATGTGCTTCATCAACAGCTTTTTTTGCAGCCTGGCATCCTCGGTATTGTGAGGCATCGACGGCCACATAGCGTCAATCTGTTCACCATCCCACATCTTTAGATCATTGGCGTACTCCGTGATCAGGCGCAACTCCTGCAGCGTAAAACGATAGTCGCAGGCCTGTTTATGCACGAACGCCTGCGTCGCCTCTTCGAGCAGAGGAAACAGAGTCTGTTCTGCAATACGTTCAAACTTTTTCCGGTAGTGATGCTTATCACTCATCTGTTCTAAAAAAGGAAACCATGGAACACACAGAATACACGGAAAAATCACTTGAAAACTAACAAAATCCGTTACTGCTCAATCACTCCTTGCATTTCGCGGCCAGAAGGCCGCTCCTACGGTACGTGCAAATTCCAGACGTAGGAGTGGTCATCTGACCACGATTGAAAAGAGATTGCATGCTTCCTTCATGCATGGAGTTATTGGGAACTTACAAAATTCCGTGTGGTCCGAGTGTTCCGTGGTGAAAAAAAGGGGTTTTCAGAGTGACTAAATTCAACCTGCATACCCATTTTAGGTTAGAATGTTCGGCTGAATTATTAGTGGTAATATCATGGCCAAATTTCTATCCAAAATCTTCGGCAGCCGTAACGAGCGGCTGGTCAAGCGCATGCGCAAGGAAATCGGGAGCATCAACGTACTCGAGCCCGAGTTCGAAGCTCTTTCCGATGATGAACTCAAGGCGAAAACAATCGAGTTTCGCCAGCGCCTGGAACAGGGCGAGTCTCTTGACGATCTGCTGCCTGAAGCATTTGCAGCCGTGCGTGAAGGCAGTCGCCGGGTCCTGGAGATGCGCCATTTTGATGTGCAATTGATCGGTGGCATGGTGCTGCATCAGGGCAAGATCGCAGAGATGCGAACCGGTGAAGGCAAGACCCTGGTTGCAACCCTGGCCGCCTACCTCAATGCGCTGCCTGGCAAGGGTGTGCATGTCATCACCGTGAATGACTATCTGGCGCGACGCGACGGTGAGTGGATGAGCCGTTTGTACGATTTTATGGGGCTCTCTGTCGGCATCATTCAATCATCAGGCGGCGGACCGGACGACTCCTCATTTCTGTTCGATGCGGAGAGCGACGGGGTCGAGAGCGGTTTTTTGCATTTGACAAAAGCGACGCGCCAGGAGGCTTACGCCGCCGATATCACCTATGGAACCAACAACGAATATGGTTTCGACTATCTGCGTGACAACATGGCCTTTCATGCAGAGCAGCGCGTACAACGCGGACTCTTTTTCGGCATCGTGGACGAGGTGGATTCGATTCTCATCGATGAAGCGCGAACTCCACTGATTATTTCCGGTCCGACCGAAGGCGACCAGTCGATGTATACTGAAATCGACAAGTTGATTCCTCTTTTAACGCGCCAGGAAGCGATTACCAACGAGGAGGGGAAACCTGACTTTGGTCCCGGTGACTTTGCTGTTGACGAGAAATCCAAATCAACATTTCTCAGCGATGAGGGTCATGAGAAGGTGGAGCAGATGCTCACGGAAGCCGGTTTGCTGGCGGAGAATGCAAGTCTCTACGACTCGGCAAATATTGCCCTGATGCACCACATCAACGCCGCGTTGCGAGCGCATGCGATTTTCACCAAAGATGTCGATTATATCGTCCGCGATGGTGAGATCATCATTGTTGATGAGTTTACCGGCCGCACCCTCGCCGGTCGCCGCTGGTCTGAAGGGCTGCACCAGGCTGTCGAGGCCAAGGAGGGAGTTGCGATCCAGCACGAAAACCAGACCCTGGCGTCGGTTACCTTCCAGAATTATTTTCGTCTCTATGAGAAGCTCTCGGGGATGACTGGTACTGCGGATACCGAGGCATTCGAGCTGCAGTCGATCTATGGACTGGAGGTAGTGGTTATCCCGACCCATAAAGATATGGTGCGTGCCGATCACACCGACCTGATTTACCTCACACCCAATGAAAAGTACCAGGCCATCATGGAGGATATCCGTGACTGCGTTGAGCGCGGGCAGCCTGTATTGGTGGGTACGGCTTCGATCGATGTATCAGAGCTGATGGATGAACTGCTGTCCAAAAACAATATTCCGCACGAGGTGCTCAACGCCAAGCAGCATGAGCGCGAGGCGCATATCATCGAGCAGGCGGGACAACCCGGGGCTGTGACCATTGCAACCAACATGGCTGGCCGTGGCACAGATATCGTGCTTGGAGGAAGCCTCGACGCCGACATGCTGACACTGGGAGCGGACCCCGATGAGCCACAAAAGGAAGAGGTTGCACAGCAGTGGAAAAAACGCCATCAACAGGTGCTTGATGCCGGTGGCCTGCACGTCATCGGCACCGAGCGTCATGAGTCACGCCGCGTCGACAACCAGCTGCGCGGGCGCTCGGGACGACAGGGCGATGCGGGTTCGAGCCGTTTCTATCTTTCACTGCAAGATGACCTGATGCGCATTTTTGCTTCCGACCGCGTTGGCGCCCTGATGCAGAAACTGGGCATGGAAAAGGGCGAGGCCATCGAGCATCCGTGGGTCAACAAGGCGATCGAAAATGCGCAGCGCAAGGTGGAAGGGCGCAACTTCGATATCCGCAAACAGTTGCTGGAGTACGATGATGTTGCCAATGACCAGCGCAAGGTGATCTACCAGCAGCGCAGTGAGCTGATGGAGGTCGATGATATCCTTGACACTGTCGGGGCAATGCGCGAAGAGGTTCTCAGCAGCCATGTTGATAATTTCATTCCACCGCAAAGTCTCGATGAGCAGTGGGATGTTCCCGGCCTGGAAGAGGCGTTGCAGCATGCGTACCAGCTGCAGCTGCCGCTGCAGAAGTGGCTCGACGAGGATCACGATCTGCATGAAGAGGGGCTGCGGCAGCGTATGTTGGAAGAGCTGGAGGCGAGTTATGCCGCCAAGGAGGAACTCGTAGGCAGTGAACAGATGCGTCAGTTTGAAAAGGGCGTGATGCTGGAGTCACTCGATCGCCACTGGAAAGAGCATCTGGCGGCGATGGACTATCTGCGCCAGGGGATTCATCTGCGCAGTTATGGGCAGAAGAACCCCAAGCAGGAGTACAAGCGCGAAGCTTTCGCGATGTTTTCCGAAATGCTTGAAAATATCAAGCATGATGTGGTGAAAATTCTTTCACAGGTTCAGATCAAACCCCAGGACTCACTGGAACTGCCAGAACAAGAAATGCCGGATATTCAGTTCAAGCACGAAGAATTCACCGGTTTTGGCAATAAAGATGAGGATGCCTCCGCACAACCGGGTTCTGCAGAAGATGAAAAGGCGCAGCCCTATGTGCGTACAGATCGCAAGATCGGCCGAAATGAGCCATGCCCCTGTGGCTCCGGCAAGAAATACAAACAGTGCCATGGGAAACTGAAATAAAAGAAGGTTTTAAGTTTTAGGTTTTAAGTTTTAAAAATCGTAGGGTGCAATAAGCGACAGCGCATTGCACCTTCCCATGCGGCGCAATGCGCTTCGCTTATTGCGCCCTACAATAGTCAATTTCTGAAAAACCGTTTATGTCAGCAACTCCGATCCATCCCGTCAAGGGAATCCGTCTCGCTTCGGCAGCTGCAGGGATTCGCTACCCTGACCGTGATGATGTGGTTATCATCGAGATTGCTGCTGATGCAAACAGCGCGGCAGTGTTTACCAGCAATGCCTTTTGTGCAGCTCCGGTGGTGCTGGCGAAACAGCATCTTGCAAAGATGATGCCGCGTTACCTGCTGATCAACTCCGGCAACGCCAATGCAGGCACCGGTGATGCCGGAATGCAGGCGGCGGGTGAAACCTGCCAATCCCTGGCGACGGCCGCCGGCTGTGATATCAACCAGGTGCTGCCATTTTCGACCGGTGTCATCGGAGAGGACCTGCCGGCAGAGCGTTTTCCGCCTGTGATGCCGGCACTGCTCGATGGTCTCGACGAAGAGGGCTGGCAGCAGGCCGCGCAGGCGATCATGACCACGGATACTGTTCCCAAACTCGTAAGCAGAGAGATTGAGATCAATGGTGACAAGCTGACTGTCACCGGCATGTGCAAGGGCTCTGGCATGATTCGCCCGGATATGGCGACCATGCTGGCATTTGTAGCAACCGATGCAAGCGTAGCCGAAGATCTGCTGCAGACAACCCTGCAGCAGGCTGTTGAACCAAGTTTTAACGCTATCACCGTCGATGGTGATACCTCGACCAATGATGCCTGTGTGTTGATGGCATCAGGCGCTGGTGATGTTGTCATTGACGCGGACAACAGCGCTGCATTTTTATCCGCAGTCAGGGAGGTGTGCATGGATCTTGCGCGTTCAATCGTCAAAGATGGCGAGGGAGCGACCAAGCTGGTAGAGATTCAAGTTGAATCGGCATCAACACAACAGGAGGCGAAAGATGTCGCCTATACCATTGCCCACTCACCGCTGGTCAAGACCGCACTGTTTGCCAGCGATCCCAACTGGGGACGCATTCTTGCCGCAGTAGGCCGTAGCGGAATCGACGACTTCGAGATCGACAGGGTGCGTATCTGGCTGGATGATCTGTGTATCGTCTCACATGGCGGACGCGATCCGGACTATCGTGAAGAGGCAGGGCAGCAGGTGATGAATCAAGCCGGGTTGATTATTCGTGTTGATTTGGGCCGGGGCGCCTGTAACACCACGATTCTCACCTGCGATCTCTCCTACGACTACGTCAAGATCAATGCAGAGTACCGCACCTGAAGCCAGTGTCTTCCCCCTCACTCCTCACTACTCAGTCCTCAGTCCTATCCTCACTCCATGTCGCTGTTGCCGTACTACGCAATGCCGAGGGAAAAATACTGCTATCGCGTCGTCGCAAAGGAACCCATCTCGCAGGATTGTGGGAATTTCCCGGAGGCAAGCTCGAAGCTGGTGAATCACTCTCCGGGGCGTTGCGGCGTGAGATCAAGGAGGAGTTGGGTATTCAAATACTCACTCACCGGCCGCTTATCCAGATCAGTCACAGCTATCCGGAAAAACAGGTGTTTCTGGATGTGCATCTTGTCAATGCGTGGCAGGGAACAGCAGCAGGAATGGAGGGACAGCAGATTGCCTGGGCGGCTGCAGCGGAGATCGATGAGTATCATTTGCCTCCGGCGGACAGGCCGATCGTCACGGCAATTCGTCTGCCATCACGTTATCTGATCACTCCGCCATCGATCGATGATGAATCTATTTTTCTGCAGCAGCTTGAAGCCAGTCTTCAGCAGGGAATTCGTCTGCTGCAGCTGCGTCTTCCCGGCTATGACAAGCAACGGCTTGCGTCGCTTGCTGACAGGGTAATTGCTTTATGTCATGCATACGGAGCGGCATTGATGGTGAAAGACGAGTCGCTCGCAGTGCAACTCGGCTGCGGCCTGCATCTCGGCGGCAGTCAGTTGCGCACCATGCGTAGCAGGAATTTTCCGCAGCAGCAACTGCTGGCGGCCTCCTGTCACACACAGCAGGAGCTTGCTCATGCCGCATCCATCGGCGTCGATTTCGCGACCCTCTCCCCTGTGCAGCCAACAGCAACGCATCCACAGGCGCAGCCATTGGGCTGGAATGATTTTTCAGCAATGGTCAGGCGGGCGACACTGCCTGTCTATGCACTGGGAGGCATGCAGATAGAACATAGACAACAGGCATGGCGAAGCGGTGCACAGGGAATTGCTGCAATCCGAGGTCTTTTTTTCACTAAACAATTCACCAGGAAATAGAGGAACTACGGAACATAGTATCTTCTCAATAACTCCGTGCAGGAAGAAGGGTTGGGAGTCTGCTTTTCAGGGCT
>JAYELV010000376.1:0-19652 GCA_034717755.1 Pseudomonadota bacterium
TAAGGCGCTTTCACCGATCTTTGATTCAATACGGATCTTCCAGCGCCGTCATCCGGCTTTGGGTTGCCGGATTTCGCTTCCGCTCATCCGGCCTACAGGTTTTTCCTGCACGGGGTTATTGAGAAGTCACGAAAAAGAGACTTAACCACAGATGAACACGGATACGCACAGATATAATGGCGCCTCTTCATCTGTTGTGTTTATCTGTGGCCATCTGTGGTGAAAGACAAACCTGCAGGGTGGTAAAAAACCCAGTGTAGTCCGTGCGACATGCAGACTCTTTTCATAACGCAGGACATTTCCTGTTTGTTGCCATTTCAGTCAAAAGATATATACTAATTGATATATACTTTAGAGTTTTGAGAATCCGATGGAATACAGAACAGCTAAAATTTTCATGAACGGTCGAAGCCAGGCAGTACGTTTACCTAAAGAATACCGCTTTGATAGTGACGAGGTCTACATTTCAAAGCAAGGCTCAAGCGTCATTATTAGCCAAAAAAAACCGACCTGGGATCAGTTCTTTGATACGGAACCAGCCTTTGATGATGAGTTTTTAACTGACCGGCTTGACACCCGACCTCAAGAGAGGGATTTTGATTGATGTACATGCTTGATACCAATATCTGTATCTATGTTTTAAAAAATCATTCCGACAAATTACGACATAAATTCAAGGCCATAAAAAATATTTGCATCTCTTCGGTCACATACGGAGAGCTGTGCTTCGGCATTGAAAATGGGGATAGCTCGATGAGAGAAGCTCGTTGGGAACAGCTCGACATTTTCACCCAAAGATTACTCATTGATCCCTGGGACGAAGATGCCGCCAGGCATTATGGCTTCATTCGGGCTCTGTTAAAAAAACAGGGAACAATCATTGGCAATAACGATCTTTTGATTTCGGCGCATGCACGCAGTATGAATGCGGTGCTGGTTACCAATAATGTTCGAGAATTCTCCAGGGTCCCTGATCTCTCTATAGAAAACTGGGTGGCCGAATAAACTTAAAATGAAAATCAACCACAGATGAACATGGATGCACACAGATATGCATGACATCTCTTCATCTGTGTTTATCTGTGTGCATCTGTGGTGAAAGAGAGACATTCCCATACGGCGCAATGAAATGCTGCCGCGTCGATTGTTTGAGATCCTTGAGAACGCTCTACGGCGTGCGCCAGCGGGCCGCCTGTTATTTTTCATTCATCCGTGACGGAGGAAAATCCATGACGGAAATTGTCGCAACCAACGAAACCATTCTGGTGGTCGGAGGCGGTATCAGTGGCATGACCGCTGCTATCGAAGCCGCAGAAACCGGAAAACGCGTGGTGCTGGTCGAAAAGCGCGCCTATCTGGGCGGACGCGTCAGCCAGTTTTATAAATATTTCCCCAAGATGTGTTTTCCCACCTGTGGTCTGGAGATCAACCAGCGCCGCACCAGGATGAACCCCAACATCACCGTGCTGACCATGGCGGAAGTGACAAACCTCGAAGGCGAAGCCGGCAACTACCATGCCACCATCACTCTGAGCCCGCGATACATCAATGACAACTGCACCGGCTGCGGCGACTGCGCCAGGGTGGTTGAGGCGGAGTTCGACAACGAATACGACTACGGCATGTCCAAGCGCAAGGGCGCCTATCTTCCTCACGTGATGGCGCATCCGATGCGCTACGTGCTCGATCCGGCCATTATCGGCACCGAAGACGCCGACAGGGCCAAGGCAGCCTGCAAGGTCGATGCAGTCGATCTCGAGATGCAGGAAGAGGAGGTCAAATTCAACTGCGGCGCCGTCATCTGGGCAACCGGCTGGCAGCCCTATGATGCAGACAAGATCCAACCCTACGGCCACGACCGTTTCGACAACGTCCTCAGCAACGTCGAATTCGAGCGCATGTGCGATCCCAAAGGTCCGACAGGCGGCAAAATCGTGCGTCCCTCCGACGGCAAGGAGGCGAAGAACATCGCCTTTATCCAGTGCGCCGGCTCACGTGACCACAATCACCTCTATCACTGTTCGCGCATCTGCTGTATGGCGACGCTGAAGCAGACTAACTATGTCACCGATGCACTGGGCGATGATGCCGATGTCACCATCTACTATATCGACATCCGCTCCATCGACCGCTTCGAAGACTTCTATAAAAAGGTGCAGGATAACGACAACGTCAAGTTCATCAAATCCAAAGTCGCCAGTGTGACCCGGGACAGCGGCGGCAATCCCGTCTGCAACGGTGTCGATACCGAAGGTTACCACCGCTATACCAATGCGCATGACCTGGTGATCCTGGCGACAGGCATGGAGCCCAGCGTCGATGCCGACAAGTTCCCTGTCGATATTGTCGTCAATCGCGAAGGCTTCATCGAAGCCGATGAGAAAAACGGTGGGATATTTGCAGCAGGCGTTGCATCCGAGGCACTGGATGTCAACCGCGCTGTGCAACACGCAACCGGGGCTGCACTGCGCGCCATCCAGGTTGTTAACCGCGTCGCACGTACAGAGGCCTGATCATGTCAGATGAAATCAAATATAGCGGCTATCTCTGCACCGGCTGCGGTATTGGCGACAGGCTGGACGCTTCACAGATCGAGATGATCGCCACGCGTGAAGGCAGGATGTCAGCATGCAAGAGCCACGAAACGCTGTGCTCGAAGGAAGGCGTGGAGATGATCCGCAACGGCATCGACAATGATGGCGTGACCCACGTGATGATTGCAGCCTGTTCACGGCGCGCCAAGGTCGAGGCGTTCAACTTCAACGATGTCGCCATGGCGCGCGCCAACCTGCGCGAAGGCGTTATTTGGGTTCGCCCCGATGACGACGAGCACCAGGAGACCACCCAGGAGATGGCGGAGGACTATATCCGCATGGCCTGCGCCGAACTCAGGTCATCGAAACTACCGGCGCCTTCCGGTGAGCAGACGCTCAACAAGAACATTCTTGTCGTCGGCGGCGGTGTCACCGGCATGACTGCTGCGATCGAAACAGCTAAAGCCGGCTACACAGTCCATATCGTCGAGAAGAGCAGCGCCCTTGGCGGCTGGGCCGCCAAATGGTACAAGCGCATCCCTTTCAAAGCGGCAGCTGCAGGCACATCCAACAGCAGAACAGCTGATCTGCCACAGCCGATAGAGACCGGTGTGGACGAGATGATCGCTGCTGTCGATGTGGATGACAACATTACAGTCCATCTCAACAGCATTGTCAGCAAGACCTCCGGTGCTCCCGGGCGTTTCTCTGCGGACATCAGCACCGAATCCGGATCGACCGCCACTGAGTACTTCGGTTCCATCGTGCAGGCGTCCGGTTTCACGCTGTTCGATCCCGGTGAACTCTCTGCATACAACTATGCCAACTCCGCCGACATCATCACCAATGCCGAGATGGAGGAGCTGGCAAAAGCCGCTGACGGTGACCCCATCACACGCCCATCAGACGGCAAAGAGGTGCGGTCAGTCGCCTTCGTGCAGAATGTCGCGCAGAGCTCCGATAAAAAGGGAGAACTCCCCTACCACTCGGGCATCGGCGACCTGGTTGCGATCAAGCAGGCGCTCTACTGCAAGGATCTGAACCCGGGCTGCAGCACCACCATCATGTTCGACAACCTGCGCACTCCCGGCGCTGCCGGCGAGGATTTCTACCGCGCCGGACAGCAGGCAATGATCACCTTCATCAAGGGCATCGTCTCCGAAGTGGTTGCAGGAGACTCTCCCACCGTCAAGTTTAGGGATCTGATTCTCGATGACGATGCCGAGATGGCATGCGACCTGGTGGTTCTGGATGTCGGCATGGTCCCCAACTCCGGTCCTGATCCCTATGCGGGTTTCGAGAATATCGAGACTGGCAAAGCAGGCGGTGAAAGCGAAGTTGTTGGTGATACGATAGAAGAAGCTGCTCAAGCAGCGCCGGAAGTCTCCATCGCCTCCATTCTGAACCTCGGATATCGCCAGGGCACCGACCTGCCGCAGCTCAAATGGGGTTTTACCGACTCGCACTTCATCTGTTTTCCTTATGAGACCCGCCGCACCGGTATCTATGCAGCCGGTCCTGTGCGCCGCCCCATGGACATCAAGCAGGCGCAGGATGATGCAACCGGCGCGGCATTGAAGGCCATCCAGGCGCTGGAGCACGCCGGCAGCAATCATGCCGTGCATCCGCGTGTCGGCGACCTCTCCTTTCCCACCTTCCGCAAGGAGGGCTGCACCCAATGTAAACGCTGTACAGTAGAATGCCCCTTCGGCGCCATCGATGAGGATGACAAAGGCTTCCCGATATACAACGAGTCGCGCTGCCGTCGCTGCGGCACCTGCATGGGCGCCTGCCCGGTGCGCGTCATCTCCTTTGAGAACTACTCGGTCGAAACCGTCGGCCAGCAGATCAAGAATGTCGGGATTCCGGACGAGTTAGACGAGAAACCGCGGATTCTGGTGCTGGCATGTGAAAACGATGCCTATCCGGCGCTCGACCAGGCGGCAATCAGCGGCAAAGAGGTGAGCCCCTGGGCGCGGGTCATCCCGGTACGCTGCCTCGGCTCCGTGAGTATCTCATGGGTCACCGATGCCATGAGTAATGGCTACGACGGCGTCATCATGATGGGCTGCCAGCATGGTGAGGACTACCAGTGCCACTTCGTGCGCGGTTCGGCCATGGCTGCCGAGCGTATGGCCAATATCGGCGACACACTGAAGCTACTCGGCCTCGAGAGTGAACGCGTGGTCGTCCACGAAGTCGCGATTACCGATATCGCGCGAGCCCCGGCGCTGATTAGGGAGATGGAAGAGACCATCGACAAGATCGGCCTGAGCCCATTCAAATTCTAAAAAACATTCGTTATGAACGATCTCAATATAAACATGATCGAGAAGTATCGCCATAGCTTCCTCAATGAAGTTGAAGCAAATGTCGAAGAGGGCGAATGGGTCAAGATGTGCATGCAGTGCGGTGTGTGCTCGGGATCCTGCCCGCTGGGCAACGCCTGGGATCATCCGCCGCAGGAGCTGTTCATGATGATTCGCGCCGGCAAGCGTGAAGAGGTGCTGAGCTCCGACTCCATGTGGATGTGCACCTCCTGCTACAACTGCATCGTGCGTTGTCCACGCGAGGTTCCCATCACCCACATCATGCACGGCCTGGCGCACTACGCCAAGCGCCTCGGCATGCAGCCCGGGGAGCAGCCGACTGCAAAGTTTGCACAGCTGTTCTGGGACAACCTCATGAAGAAGGGACGCGTCAACGAGCTCAAGCTCGGCATAGACCTCTACTTCAAGGTTGGCGAAGGCATGAAAACAGCCATGAAGAACAAGGATATCGGCATGGCGATGTGGAAAGCCAAGCGCATGAACCCGATGGAGTTCTTCGGTGGCCACGCCGTCAGGGATCTCAAAGGTTTCCAGAATGTAATCAAGAAAGCCGAAGAGCTGGAAGCAGCCCGTCTTGACAAGCACAAGGCCAGAGGGACATAAACCATGGCAACACGTGAATATTCGTTCTACCCCGGATGCTCCTCGCAGAAAGGCGCGTCCTCATCCAACTACCTGGTGTCGGTTGAGACCATGTGTGAAGAGCTGGATATCAAGCTCAACACCATTCCCGACTGGAACTGCTGCTCTGCATCGATCGGCTATGCCGGCGGTGGCGAACTGCCGCGTCTGACGCTGTCGGCGCGCAACATTGCCATTTCCGAGAAGCACAATCCTGACCAGGAGATCGTCGCAACCTGCGCGGGCTGCTGGCTCTCTACCAAAGAGGCGGCCGAGCGCCTGCATGATGACCCGGGCATGATGGCGGAAGCCAATACCGCACTCGCCGAGGCCGGTCTCAAGCTGACCAACCAGACACCCATCAGGCACATGGCGGAGATCCTGGTCGAGGACATCGGTTTCGATGCGATTAAAGAAAAGGTCAAAAAGCCGCTGGAAGGTCTCAAAATCGCCGGATACGTCGGCTGTCAGACCAACCGCCCCTTCGGCATCGCCGGTGAGTCATTCGAAAACCCGGTCTATCTCGACAAGATGGTCGACGCCCTCGGCGCAGACTCGGTTCCCGACTACGAGAAAAAGGTGCAATGCTGCGGCGGCGCGCTGGCCTTCTCTGAACCGGAAAAATCACAGGAGATGATCAAGGGCATTATCGAATCCGCCTACGATCACGGTGCTGACATGATCGTTACCCCCTGCCCTGTTTGCCAGATGAATGTCGAGGTCTACCAGGGACAGATCAACGATACCTATGGCGCCAAGTTCGACATGCCGGTGCTCTACTACTCGCAGCTGATGTCAGTCGCCTTTGGACGCTCGGCAAAAGATGCAGCGCTGAACGGCCAGGTGATCAAGTCCAGGCAACTGGAAGAGCTTGCCGGCAAGTAAGGCGATATCAACCAGCACATAAATGAAGCCCCGTTGATACGGAGCTTTTTTTGTAGCTTGACAGATACACTATCGCAAGATCGACTGAAAAGAATTTTATCCACAGATGCACACAGATAAACACAGATTAAGGTAATTTCTCAATAACTCCGAGCAAGGCAGCATCCTACGTTTTCTCGAACAATGCACGGGATTATTGAGAACTTACAGATTGATCATATAATCACATCTGTGTGCATCCGTGTTCATCTGTGGAAACAAAACGTGAGATCTATTGTAGGAGCGGTCTTCCGGCCGCGATAAACCATGTCGAACAAACGCAAGCTCTCTAAACAGGAGCGCCGTCACTACCATGAGCAGATGCTGCGGCGCTATACTAAACAGCGGCACAGAAATGCAGCTGCCGTACCGGGCTGTCAGCAGATGATCTTTGTGCTTGATCATCTCAAGGCCGGTTTCAATGTCGCCAAGATCTTCCGCAGCGCCGAGAGCTTCGGCGTGCATGAGATTCACCTGATCGACATCCCTGCGTTTGACCCTGCTCCGTCCAAGGGCGCTTTCAGAAAGGTGCCAGCCCGATTCCATGACCATTTTGACAGCTGCTATGAGGAGCTGATTGGACGCGGCTACAAACTCTTCACTCTGGAACCAGAGTGCGAAGCAACCTTAAACACAACAGAGCTTCCTGAAAAAAGCGCCTTTATCATGGGCCACGAGGAGCATGGCATCAGCATTGACCATGCCCAATTTGATATTCAATGTCGCTCGATTCCTCAATATGGAGCCACTCAAAGCCTCAATGTCAGTATCGCTGCGTCAATTGTGATGTATGAATACAGCTCCCGGTTCCGGAGTGAATAGCCTCGATACCTGCGCGCGCCAGTCTGCCCATGCGATTCAAAAATAAAGTATACTACCCGCAACCCCAAGGGTATTCATGAGCAACACATCTGGAACACTGCTCAGTTCGCACTCTTCTTTGGGATAATCCTCAACAATCCTCTATTTATTGGCGGAGATAATGGCGAGCGGTATATTTGCAATTCTGGATGACGTGGCGACACTGCTCGATGATGCGGCAGTGATAAGCAAGGTGGCCGTAAAAAAGACGGCCGGACTCCTGGGCGACGACCTGGCTGTCAACGCCGAGAAGGCGACTGGTTTTAAAGCTTCACGTGAACTGCCTGTAATCTGGGAGATCACCAAAGGCTCACTGATCAACAAGCTGATCATCCTGCCTGTCGCCTTCCTGCTGAGCGCCTACCTGCCATGGCTGATTGTGCCCATACTGCTGCTCGGCGGCGCCTACCTGAGTTATGAAGGCGCCGAGAAGGTGTTTGAGTGGTTCTTTCCCCACGAAAAAATAGAGATTGCAGCCAGGGAATCGGCTGATAAGGGGGAGATCGTGCAGAAGGAGTCCGACAAGATCAAATCGGCGGTGCGCACTGACTTCATACTCTCCATCGAGATCATCGTCATCGCGCTTGAGACGGTGATTGAGCAGAGCCTGCCAATCCAGATCATGGTGGTCAGCTTTATCGCCCTGCTGGCAACAGTCGGAGTCTATGGCCTTGTCGCCCTGCTGGTGCGTATGGATGACACAGGCCTCCACCTGATCGATCATGCCAGAACGCTGGAAAACCCTGCTGCACGCATCACCAGGTTTAGCGGCGAAATGCTGGTGGCAGCATTGCCGAAGGTGATTCGACTGTTGAGCATCATCGGTACAATCGCGATGCTTCTGGTTGGCGGCGGCATGTTCGTTCACAATATCGACGCCATCCATCACGCCCTCGCCTTTTTGCCACCAATGGTTCCCGAACTCGCCACAGGATTGGTCATCGGCGCGATCCTGCTGTTGCTGATGCAAGTTGCCAAAACAACCAGGTCAGCCTACAGTGAATCCTGATACAGGTATCTACAAATCGTAGATTTGCAATATACCACTGAGATGTTGCTGCTCATCAACCACCACCAGTGAGTTGATCTTCTTCTCCAGCATGATCTGCTCGGCCGTCGCGAAGCGCTCTTCCTGATCGATGGTGATCGGGGTTGTGGTCATAATGTCATCACAACGCCGGGTGAAAAATGATTCGCCCTGCGCCATAGCCCGGCGCAGGTCGCCATCTGTAATAATCCCCATGACTCTGTTATCTGAAACCACCACTGTAGTGCCAAGACGCCCCTCATTCATGACTCCGATGGTCTCAAGCATCGATGTTCCCGGGGCAACGACAGGCAGCGGCGGCATGTGCATGACATCCTTCACCTGCGTCAGCAGGCGCCGTCCGAGCGAGCCCCCCGGATGGAAGCGTGCAAAATCTCCCGGCTGAAACTGGCGCTCCTCCATCAGCGCGACAGCAAGCGCATCGCCGATCGCCAGCGTTGTCAGGGTTGAGTTGGTGGGAGCCAGGTTATTCGGGCAGGCCTCACGATCGACGCTCATCGTCAGTACAATATCCGAATTCCTCGCCAGGGTTGAATCGATGACGCCGACGATGCAGATGATGGTGACGCCGAAACTCTTGAGGCTGGGAATAAGTTTATTGACCTCGTCAGTCTCTCCCGAATAGCTGATCAGCACGATCACATCCCGCGAAGTAATCATGCCGAGGTCACCATGGAAGGCTTCCGCCGGATGGAGAAAAAATGCCGGAGTTCCGGTCGATGCCAGGGTAGCGGCGATCTTGGCGCCGATATGCCCGGATTTACCCATACCGCAGATGATGGTGTGACCTTTACCACTGAGAATGGCGTTCACTGCCGCTGCAAAACTGCCGTTGATCTGCGACCCCAGGTCCGCCACAGCCTGCGCCTGCTTGTGGATGGTCGTTTTTCCGAGCTCGATGAGCTGCTGTTCTGTCAGGCGCATAGATTCCTCTGTTAACTTCTCAATAATCCCGTGCAATTCGCGGTCAGAAGACCGCTCCCACAGTTCAATGTGGCGTCAAATGTGGGAGTGGTCTTCTGACCACGATACAAATGCGATAGCATTTTACTCACATGCACGGGATTATTGAGGAGTTACTTCCTCTGTTGATAATATCCCGGTGCCATTACGAAAATAACAAGCCAGGAGGCTGTCGCTGTTGCGTCACTCCACATTCATCCTGACGCTGCGGCGTGCTGCCGGCATGGTCGATGCCTGCAAACGCATTTGATCCAGGCCCTCCTCTGTCAACGGCTTGTGATCAACCCCCAGCAGGGTGCCGTCTAGTTTTTCAGCAAGCAACTGTGCTGTTTCATACATCGCTTCAAGTATATCCTCCCCGTCGATGCTTCCCGGCAGCCTGGCAAAGAGTGACAACCCGGGACTTCTGAAGCGGCTCATATCCTGAGGAAATGTTCCCGGATTGACCATACTGACAACAGTAAACAGCTCCTCACTTCCCAAATAACGATAGTAGACACCCATTGGCCCCGGCGACAGTTCCGCAGCATGCAGTGCGCTGACGATGGCGTCGCCGGTAAAGAATTTTCGTCTGGAGGCAACACTCAGGCTCAGGATCTCCTCCACCCTGGTGGGAGATTCGATTTCGATCTCCTCCATCTCATCGCTGAGACTCTCCGGTATATCCGGGTGTTGATCACTGCGGGCAGAGTGCCCCGATCTTTTATACCAGGCAGGCTCCTCTCTTGAGCCATTGTCAGAATCATCTTGTGCGTCATCTTCATTTTTGTCTGAATGATGACGTTTCTCTCTGAAATGATGACTCTCAATCTTTTTTTGCAGTCTTTTGCGGCGATTACGCTGCGCATGCCCGCTCTTGTGACGTTCCCATAGATAAATTGCGGCAACAAAGAGAACACCCAGCGCCAGAATCAGAAAGCGTAATTCAGATGACTCCATCAATCACTCCCCTCAGGCTGTCATTAACAACATTCATGGACATCAATTTTAATAACGGCATGGTTGTGACTACATTGCGGCCATCTGGGCCGCCTCCTCGACATCGACTGAGACCAGGCGTGATACGCCGGGTTCATGCATGGTGACACCCTGCAGCTGATTCGCCAGCTCCATGGTGACTTTGTTGTGTGTAATAAAGATAAACTGGACTGTTTCAGACATCTCTTTGACGAGAGCACAAAAACGTCCCACATTGGCATCATCCAGTGGCGCATCCACTTCATCGAGCATACAGAAAGGCGCCGGATTGAGGCGAAAAATTGCAAATACCAGCGCCACGGCCGTGAGTGCCTTTTCACCACCGGAGAGCAGTTGAATGCTGCTGTTGCGCTTTCCAGGTGGTCTTGCCATGACACCGACCCCGGTATTCAGCAGATCATCTCCGGTGAGTTCCAGATAGGCCTTGCCGCCGCCAAATAGCTTCGGAAACAAGTCGATAAAGCCGCTGTTGACCATCTCGAATGTATCCTTGAAACGGCTGCGGGTTTCCCGGTCAATCTTGTGTATCGCCTCTTCCAGCGTCGACAGCGCCTTGATCACATCATCGTGCTGCCCGGTCAGATGCTCGAGACGCTCGGACTGCTCTTTGTACTCGTCGATTGCCGCCAGGTTGATTGATCCCAGTCGTTGAATTCGAGAGGTGGTTTTTTCCAGCTGTTGCTGCCACTCACCCACATTGGCATGCCCGGGGATAGTGCGCAGCAGCTCTTCCCTGTCATAGGAGGCTTCATTGAGCTGCTCCTCGAGTGTTTTGACACGCACCGCAATCTCCTGATGCTGTATGCGCTTCTGCTCCAGCACTGAACGATGCTGCTGCACCTGCTGTTCCGACTCATGGCGCTTTTTCTCCCTGCCGCGCAAGCCTGCATCAATCTCCTGCAGGGCATTGCGCGCCGCCGCCAGCTGTGTTTCCGCAGCGACACGTTCCTGCAATTGCAGGGCAAGTTTTTGCTGCTGCTCCTGCAGCGGCATCTCGTTGTCACTCAGTGCTTCGGTGAGCTCGTCACGCCGGGCAGTAATGTTCTGTAGTTGTTCATCGATACGCTGCTGTCCCTGCACCAGCCCCTGTTGCCGGGAACGCATCGATTCCGATTTCAGCGCAAGCTGGTGATAGCCCTGACGTTTGGCGGCATTCTGTTGGCGCACCTCATTCACCTGCTGGCGCAGTTGATCCCGCTGCTGCTCCAGTTCAGTGCGTTTCGAAGCCATGGTTTCACTGATTTCCAGCGCCTGATAAAGCTTGCGTTGAGCAACTTCTACAGAACTTTCAGCTTCACTGATCTGCCTGGAAAGATCGCTACGCTCTACACCCAGAGCCTCGACACGATTTCTGATATGCTCTGCACGCATGCGCTTGCCGCTCAATTTTGAACGCACTGCCGAGAGTTCCCGGTTCAACTGATTCAGCGAGAGTTGACGCTGTTCACGCTGTTGCTCCAGTTCGCGTAAACCCTCGAGCGCAATCTCATGCTGCTGTTGAAGGCTCTCCACTTGCGTTTGCAGCAGGCGGCTCGATGCATTCACTTCACGCACCTCCTGCTCCCGCTCCAGCACACCCTGCCTGGCGCCCTGCTCCTGACCAAAACGCATCCAGTTTACACCAACCCATACACCTTCTGCGGTGATCAAAGACTCGCCTGGTTGCAGCATATGGCGTTTGTCGAGGGCATCCTTCAGCGAGTCAGCAGCCAGAACTCCGCCTAGCAGCGCCGAGAGATCGAGTTGAGAACTCACCTTGCCGAGCAGGCTATCCTCGCGCACTCTGCTGTGGGCCGTGCTATCACGGCCAAGCAACTCCACCACACCGTCACCCAGGGTATCGACAGAGGTGCTGAAATCCTCAATTTGATCAACACAGACTGCCTGCAGATGATGTCCCAGCACTGTTTCCAGCGCCCGCTGCCAATGCCTGTCGACATCGATCAGCTGAGCAAGCCGCTGCGCCTTGTCCACTCCCTGTCTCTCCAGCCAGGCGGCGCTCTCCCCGCCCTCCTGCATCGCAGCCCGCTGCAGCGCCTGCAGGGAGGCCAGCCGCCCGGTTGCTCCCTGTAATTTTCTCCGACTGTTATCAAGATGCTCTGCATCTCTCTTCAAACTGTCACGGGAAGCGGCTATTTGTGATTGCGTCGCATCGATCTTCTCCTCAGCCCTGGCGACAGATGCCGCCAAACCTGTCTGCTGTTGTTCATGCCGGCTGATCTCTTCATCGAGAGTGCTCACATCCAGGTTGGAGCTCTCTTCCAGGTTGCGTTCGATACGGCGCTGAAGCTGCTGTTGCTGCTGCTCCAGATGGTTGATGCGGGTGCGTTCTACCTGTGCTGTCTGCGTCGGCTCATTCGCCTGTTGATGAAAACCGTCCCACTCATTCTGGCACTGCTGCAGTGCCTCTTCTGCCAGTAATAACTGCTTGTCTGCCTGCTCCTCTGCCTCCAGAGCCGCTTCAAGAAGCGGTTGCTGCTGTGTCAGCTCGGCTGTCAACTGCTGAAGCCGCTGTGCATCCTGCTTCTGCTCCTGCACCAGGTGTTGCAGAGAGGCCTGGGTTTGATGCAAATCCCGCTGCTGTTTTTCACGGCTCTCCTTTGCATATTGAATCGCCTGTTCAAGAGTTGCAATTTCAGCGCCAAGGGCATAAAAAGCCGCCTGGCGGTTATTAAAAAGGTCATTCGCCTCGCTATGTGTATCACGATCCGCTTCGATCTCCGCTTCTATACGGCGCTGCACTGAAATGGCCGCCTGCAGACGATTCTCCTCTTCTGCCAGTCCGCGCTCACCCTGCTGCAACTCTTCCTCAAGCACCTGCCAGCGCAATAGCAGCAATTCGCCCTTGAGTTCACGCTCCTGCGCTTTTAACGCCTTATACTTCTCGGCTGTGGCTGACTGTCGCTTAAGGCGTTTCAACTGCGTCGAGATCTCTTCGAGCAAGTCCTCGAGGCGTTCAAGGTTCTCACGCGTATGACGAATACGATTTTCAGTTTCGCGGCGGCGCTCCTTGTATTTGGAGATCCCGGCCGCCTCCTCGAGGTAGACGCGAAGATCTTCAGGGCGCGCTTCAATAATACGCGAAATCATGCCCTGCTCGATGATGGAGTAGCTGCGCGGTCCAAGGCCTGTACCCAGAAACAGATCGGTAATATCGCGACGCCGGCAGCGGGTGTTATTTAGGAAATAGACCGATTGTCCATCCCTGGTGACGCGGCGCTTGACCGATATCTCGGTATAACTGACATACTGGCCGCCGGCACTGGAGTCACTGTTATCAAAAATCAGTTCGATCGAAGCCGCACCAATCGGTTTGCGGCTGCTGGAGCCATTGAAGATGACATCCGCCATCGATTCACCACGCAGCATCTTGGCCGAACTCTCACCCATCACCCAGCGCACAGCATCGATGATATTGGACTTTCCGCAGCCATTGGGGCCTACCACAGCCACCAGGTTTGTCGGAAAATCCGCCACGGTCGGATCGACAAAGGACTTGAATCCTGCGAGTTTTATTTTATCGAGACGCATAGGGATGCAAGGATACTGAAATCAGGGGATTACGTCTATTGAAGAAATCCAATGCGGAGGGTCTATTTTCCACAATTTAGTAATAAAGTGAGCGCAGTGAATGTGTTTCAAATCACTCACGTAACTGCTCAATAAGTCCGTGCATTGAATACATTCTGTATAAACAGATGTCATTGCGAGGGAGCCTAAGCGACTGCGGCAATCTATAAACCAGATTGCCGCGTCGCTTTCAGCTCCTCGCAATGACAGCATTTGCACGAAGTTATTTAGAAGTTACTCACTCACCACAGAAAATTTCATTTATCTCATCCGCGTTTCTCTGTGTGCATCTGTGGTTAAAAAATAGAGAGGTACAAGGAAAACTCGTATAATCCGGAGATCAACTTATTCCACCAATAGCTACCTCTATGTCGACTTCTCCAAGCAAATCCCTGGAAACCTTCGATAACCCGCAAACTGGACGGGACTATACGATTCGTATCCGCATGCCGGAATTCACCTGTCTCTGCCCGAAAACCGGGCAGCCGGACTTTGCCACGCTCTATCTCGACTATGTTCCTGACAAACTCTGTGTTGAGCTGAAGTCACTGAAGCTCTATATCTGGTCATTTCGTGATAAGGGAGCCTTCCATGAGGCTGTCACCAATCAGATGCTGGATGACCTGGTGGCGGTGACTCACCCCCGTTTTATGCGCCTGACGGCTGAATTCATGGTGCGCGGCGGCATCTACACCAGCGTCGTTGCAGAACACAAGGCCGGGAACTGGACGCCGTCTCAGCGTATCGAACTTCCATAAGGAGTTGCCCATAAATAACTTCCCGATATCGCGCAGCAATGTTGTTCGTCTTCAAGGCGCAGCAAGGGGCGCATAGCAGCGTTATGTAACTCTTGCTGCAACGCTGAAGAGGGACAGCAGGGCAAGTAGGATCGGGTAGTTATTTTTGGGCAACGACTAAGAGAGCGGTATAACCGAATGATGACATGATCAATTATATTCTTGGCTGGGTTCTGCTGCTCACCTGGATCATCCAACCTGTACAGGCGCTGGATTACTCGCTTCCCGACATGGGAGATTCATCCGGCGTCTATCTTGACGCACGCCTTGAAAACAAGCTCGGAGATGCGTTCATGCGCTACGTCCGGGCCAGCAGCGAAGTTATCGAAGATCCGTTGCTCAGCTCCTATATTCAGGGCCTCGGCGATAAACTCAGCAGACACAGCAAAGCACGCGGACGCTCGTTGCATTTTTTTCTTGTCAAAAACCCCGTCATCAATGCTTTTGCCGGACCCGGAGGGAATATCGGCATTCACACCGGACTGGTGATGGAGTCGCAAACGGAGAGTGAGCTAGCCGCTGTTGTCGCCCATGAAATCGCACACGTCAGTCAGCGTCACCTGGCGCGCATGATCCAGGCCGCAGACCAGATGACCCTGCCTGCTGCAGGCCTGCTGCTCGCAGCAATTCTACTCGGCGTAGCAGGCGCCGGCAGCGCTGCTGCCGCCGCTCTTATCGGCGGCCAGGCGGCCATGATGCAGAAACAGATCAACTTCACGCGTTCCAACGAGCGCGAAGCAGACAACATCGGCATGAAGATACTCTCGCGTTCAAAATTCGATGCGCGCGCCATGGGAGTCTTTTTCAAGCGCATGGGACGCGCCAGCAATCGCAGCGGCGCCATCACCATGCCCGAATTTTTGAAAAGCCATCCGGTCACATCAGATCGCATTGCCGATTCTCTGGCACGCGCCGAGAAGTACCCCTACCGCCAGGCAAAAGAGGATCAAAGCTATCACTTCACCAAGGCAACACTGCGGGCGCAACAGTTCGGCAGCTCACGCAGCGCCATTCGCCATTTTGAATCAACCCTGCGCGACGGCCGCTACCGCAACGAGGATGCTGACCGCTACGGATATGTCATTGCCCTGAAGCGCGGCCGACAATACGCCAGGGCGCAGCAGGAACTCGCAAAAGTGCTCAAGCGTTACCCGTCCCACAGATTTCCACTGGTGACAAAGGCGCGCCTGACGCTGGCGCAGGGCAACAAACAGAGCGCCGTCTCGATCATGCGCTCGGTTTTAAAGCGCAAGCCCGGAGACTACTATATGACGCTGGCAACCGCAGATATCATGCTCAAGGCGAGGCAGCCGAAAAGCGCCTACCAGCTGTTGAAAAAATTTTCCCGCACGCATTCCAACGACTCCTACGTGATGCGGCTGCTGTCGCGCGCCGCTGCCGGCAGTGGTAAAAAGGCCGAGTCTCATGCTACGCTGGCGGAATATCACTACCTGAGTGGTGAATCCGATGTTGCCGTGCAACAACTGCGCATTGCATTGAAAACCCCGGGACTCAGCTTCCAGAAGAAATCAAAATATGAAGCGAGATCACGCGAGATCGATGCAGAGATTCGTGCGCTGAAGAAGAAAAAAGGATCCGCAAGCAAACAGTTTTAAACCACGGAGCACACGGAAATAAACACCGAATAATTACTCGGAACTTTACAAAATATTGACAAATCATGACACGTCAATTATTATTCTGCTTATGAATACTATCAAAATCAGTTCCAAAGTCGAGTCCGCGGTTTGGGAAGAGTTCAGGGCGCTTGCAAAAGAGTCACACCAGAATATCTCCGGCCTGCTCACCGAAGCGATTGATGATTATGTACGCCGTAGGCGAGTTCGGCCAGTCGTTCTTGATCATCTGACCGACTCCATGAATGAAAACGACGAATTGGGAAAGTTGCTTGCCAGGTAAAGTTGTTCAGTTTTTGAGTGTCGATGAGGTATTGGAAATCCATCGCGCCTTGATCGAACGCTTCGGTGGCGCTGATGGTGTGCGCGACAAGGGACTATTGGAAAGCGCGCTCTACCGCCCCCAGTCAGGTTATTACGAGGATCTGGTTGAAATGGCGGCGGCGATGTTTGAGTCACTGATCAACAATCACCCCTTTATCGACGGAAACAAGCGCGTTGCGTTTTTCTCAACCGACGTGTTCCTGCGTTTGAATGGCTACAAGCTACGGGTCGATGCCAAAGGAGCGTACGATTTTCTCATGGAGTTGTTTGCTTCAAACAGCTGTGATCTGGAACACCTTGGACCATGGATACAATCAGTCATAGTGGAACACTAGGAACCTGTCCAAGAATAGAAGACCTACTGCGGAAACGCTCTGATCGAGGCACATGGCGACTTGATCAGAGCTTCCCTAATGCGCTTCATCCCAGTTGGCGCCGACACCGACATCGACCACCAGCGGCACATCCAGGTCGGCCGCCTGTTCCATCAACTGTTTGATGGTTTCGACACACTCCTCTAATGCATCTTCGCGAATCTCGAAAACCAGTTCGTCATGCACCTGCATGATCATGCGCAGTGGTGGCTGCTCGCGTTGTATCCAGGCATCGACTGCCAGCATGGCGCGTTTGATGATGTCTGCTGCACTGCCCTGCATCGGTGCATTGATGGCGGTGCGTTCCGCCGCTGCACGGCGCTGGCCATTGCGCGCGTTGATCTCAGGGAGATAGAGCCTGCGCCCGAAAATGGTCTCGACATAGCCGTCTGCATGCGCCTGCGCACGAATTTCATCCATAAACTTCTGCACGCCGGGATAACGTTCAAAATAGAGATCGATGTACTGCTGTGCAACACCACGTCCGACATCCAGCTGTTTTGCCAGGCCGAAGGCGGACATGCCGTAGATGAGCCCGAAATTGATCGCCTTGGCTGAGCGGCGTTGATCAACAGTGACATCAGCAATCTCTGCGTCAAAAACCTCTGCAGCAGTGGCAGTATGAATATCCCTTCCCTCAGAGAAGGCCTTCAACAGCGCCTTGTCAGCAGAGAGATGCGCCATGATGCGCAGTTCGATTTGCGAGTAGTCCGCAGCGACCATGGTATAGCCCTCCTCCGGCACGAATGCCTGGCGGATGCGGCGGCCATCCTCACTGCGCACCGGAATGTTCTGCAAATTGGGATCAGAAGAGCTCAGGCGGCCCGTTGCCGCATTCGCCTGATGATAGGAGGTATGCACCCGTCCCGTATCCCTGTCGATCATCAACGGCAGTTTTTCGGTATAGGTCGAGCGCAGTTTGGCAAGACCGCGATGCTCCAGGATAACAGCCGGCAGCTCATGTCCATCCTCGGCCAGTTTCTGCAGCACTGACTCAGCCGTCGACGGCGCACCCTTCGGTGTTTTGGAGACCACCGGCATCTCCAGCTCTTCAAAAAAGATCTCTCCGATCTGCTTGGGCGATCCCATATTAAACGGGTGTCCGGCAATCTCGTAAGCCTTGCTCTCCAGCTGGTGCATGCGCTTTGCAAGCTCGCTGCTCTGCTCAGCCAGCATGGCGCTGTCGATTTTTACTCCGGTGCGCTCGATGCGGGAAAGCACCGGCACCAGCGGCATCTCGATCTGTTCTAATACGCGGCGTAGAGTCGGCTCTTTTTGCAACTCTCCCCACAAGCGCTGATGCAGGCGCAGGGTAATATCCGCATCTTCCGCGGCATAGGGAGCAGCCTGCTGCAGCGGCACCTGGTCGAAGGTAATCTGTTTGGCGCCCTTGCCGGCGACATCTTCGAATTTAATGGTGGCATAGCCGAGGTATTTCTTCGCCAGTGAATCCATATCATGGCGGGTTGCTGTCGAATTCAAAACATAGGACTCGAGCATGGTGTCATAGACGACGCCCTGCAGATCGATGCCATAGCGGGCCAGCACATTCATATCATATTTCAGGTGCTGCCCGAGCTTGGCCCTGGTTGGATCCTCAAGAACCGGCTTGAGGCGCTGCAGCACTGCGTCACGATCGAGCTGCTGTGGAGCATCCGGATCCTTGTGCGCCACGGGAATGTAGCAGGCCTCTCCGGCTTCAAGTGCAAAGGAGAGTCCAACCAGTTCCGCCTGCATATAGTCGAGACTGGTGGTTTCTGTATCCAGGGTGATCAGTTCGGCCGTTTGCAGACGTTCGAGCCACTGCTCGAACTGCTGCTGCTCAACAATCGTCTGATAATCAACCTCTTCCACTGCCTGTTGCGGCAACTCTTCAGCAGCAACTTCGTCGCTGTGTTGATCCAGTGACGCAAGCAGCCGATTCGATTCGATGCGTTCAAAATGATGGCGCAAAGCCTCCCTGTCAGGCGGCGTCTGTTGCAACTCCGGCGGAGTCACATCCAGCGGCAGATCAATAACGATGGTGGTGAGCTGTTTGGAGAGCGGCAGCTGATCCAGGGCGGCGCGCAGGTTCTCTCCGATCTTGCCCTTGATCTCATCGGCATGCTCGATCAGGTTCTCAAGCGTTTGATACTGCCCGAGCCACTTCGCCGCGGTCTTGGGGCCGCATTTAGAGACCCCGGGGATGTTATCGGCAGTGTCGCCGACCAGCGCCAGAAAATCGATAATCTGTTCGGGGCGCACACCAAATTTATCCATCACCCCCTGAATATCAGTGCGAATATCACCCATGGTATTGATCAGGGTGACATGCTCGTTCACCAGCTGCATGAGATCCTTGTCGCCCGTCGAGATCAGCGTCCGCATACCCATGCGGGTCGCCTCGACCGCCAGTGTACCGATGACATCATCCGCCTCAACACCACTCTCGATAAGCAGCGGCAGCCCCATATCCCTGATGATTTGCTGCAGTGGTTCGATCTGTACGCGCAGATCATCCGGCATCGGCGGACGGTGCGCCTTGTACTCTGGATAAAGATCGTTGCGAAAGGTTTTTCCCGGTGCGTCAAACACCACTGCAATGTGCGTCGCCGGATGCTCGCTGAGCAGCTTGTTGAGCATATTGATGACACCGACGATAGCACCCGTCGGCTCACCCTTGAAATTGCTCAGCGGCGGCAGAGCGTGAAA
>JAYELV010000376.1:19752-23733 GCA_034717755.1 Pseudomonadota bacterium
CATTGTGATCCTTGCTCAGCAGGGTTGTGATGACGGCTTCAACATCCTGCCTGGTCAGGCCGCGTGTATAGCGTTTGCTGATGTAACCATGGCGATCGACAATCACCGTGAACGGCAGAGCTTCGAGGCGGTTGCCCATCTTCCGGGAGAGCTCGACAATTTTCAGATTACCCATCAGCACCGGGTAATTGACGCCGAAGCTGTCCATGAAGTCACGCACCTTGTCGACATCATCGATAGCGATGCCGACGAACTGTACTCCCTGGTCACGGTACTTTTGCTGCAGTTCGACAAAGCCTGGCGTCTCCTCGCGGCACGGTGGACACCAGGTCGCCCAAAAATTGAGCACCAGAATCTTACCATTCCACTCGGTATAGGTGTGCAGCTTGCCATCGACATCCTCGAGCTGGAACTGGGGTACGCGTACGAGCAGCTTCTGATCCATTCCCATGAAATTCGTAAAACGTTCCGGATGCTGCTGCACTGCGATAACAGCACCAACAATCGAGGCGACGATACCGAGTAACATTGCATAGAGCAGGTAGCGCAGAATCATGGGAAAGCCCGCTTGAGTTGCTCCAGCAGCTGCGAAACCGTGATGTCGCCAATCAGGCGATAATCGCACATCTCCTCACCGTTGCGATCAAACAACAGGATCGTTGGTGGAGCAACCAAACCAAAATGGTTCAACAGCTCCTGGTTGGAGGTGACATCAGCCTTCAGCAGCAGCAATCCCTGCATGCCCTTCTGTACCTGCGGATCGGGAAAAACAATCTTCTCCATGGTTTTGCAGTAGACACACCAGTCGGCATAGAAATCAATCAATACTCCCCTGCCCTGATTTTTCGCCTGCCGCAGTTCGCTCTGCAGTTCATTCACCGTGGTGATTTTTTTGAATTGCACTTTTTCAACACTGGTCAACGGCTGCAGTGGATCACTGTTGCCCATGGAGGCACCGATGAGGATAACCGCGCCGTAAATCAGCAGTCCGGCGCCAATCCCTTTCCAGTACTTGCGCCCACCTGTAGCAGCCTTGCCCAGCGGTTCAAGTACGCCCATATAGATGGCGGAGACCACCAGCAGCAGCCCCCACAGGATCATGGGAACATACGCTGGCAGGTAGGTTGGCGTCAGACGCTCCAGCATGGAGATTGCGATACCCAGCATCACCACACCGAACACCGCCTTGACCGTATCCATCCAGCCACCTGCTTTGGGCAGCAGTTTACCGGCCGAGACACCAATCAACAGCAGCGGCACGCCCATGCCCATCGCCATCACGAACAGGGCTGTACCACCCAGCGCCACATCCCCGGTGGTACCGATATAGGCCAGCGCGGCAGCCAGCGGAGGCGCGACGCAGGGGCCGACGATCAATGCCGACAGAAATCCCATGATGGCGACACCAACAAGGCTGCCCTGTTTTTGATGATTGCTGACATCAGTGAGCTTGCTCTGCAGACGCGAAGGCAGTTGCAGTTCATAAAAACCGAACATGGAGAAAGCCAGCGCCACGAACAGCAGCGCAAAGATCACCAATGCGACAGGATGCTGCAATGCAACCTGTATATTGCCGCCAAATTTGGCAGCTGCGATGCCCGCAAGCGTATAGGTAACCGCCATCGACAGGACGTAGATCAGTGACAGAAAAAAGCCTTTTGACGGCGTCATTTTTCCGCTATGCCCGGTGATGATGCCAGACAAAATCGGAATCATCGGAAACACACAGGGGGTCAGCGAGAGCCCCAGGCCAATCAGAAAAAACAGCGCTACAATGGCCCAGAAGCCCTTGCCGGAAAATGTCGAAGCCCCCTGGTTTTCAGCACAGGCGGCCGCATTGGCTGCAGCAGATGGTGTCGCTGCAGGAGTTGCATCGACGACCAGCGGCTGCGGTTTGTCCTGCTGCACAGAGGCAACAGGCTTACCACCAATCTCGTCAACCTTGTCGACCGGCGGCAGATCGAGTTGCAAGGCAACCTTCTGCGGCGGATAACAGATGCCCTGATCAGCACACCCCTGGTAACCGGTATGCAGGGTGATCGAAGCCGCCTCTTTTGCAGAGCGCAGCAGCGGCACATCGACGCTGAGACGGCCAAGATAGACAGCAATATCGCCCTCCTCACCCTCGGGCGTCAGACCACGTATGATCTCAGGATCCGGCAACTGATAGTCCCCAAGCTGCGCATCACCTTTGACAGAGAGCTTGATTTTGTCAGCATACATATAGACGCCGTCT
Organism: Pseudomonadota bacterium; assembly: GCA_034717755.1. Lineage (GTDB taxonomy): Bacteria > Pseudomonadota > Gammaproteobacteria > Chromatiales > Chromatiaceae > Sva-25. Next base: position 21,989 of record JAYELV010000376.1, read on the forward strand.
GCAATATCCCAGATCAGCTTGACGTTGTTTCCATTCTCGACGATGGAGCCCAGCTTGAAAGCCTCGTTGACCGGCAGTATGTCGTCATCAAAACCACCGAAACCCAGGCCCAGTTCATCAGAGAGTGACTTGCCTCCCAGAGCCGGTACCTTTAGAGGAGCAGGCTGTGTTTGATTTTCTGTCTGTTGTTCTGTGTGTTGTTCTGTCTGCTTCTCAATTACCGCAGCGGCCAGTGCGATATTGAGGGTTTTCTTTTGCGGCGGATAGCAGAGACCGCTGTCGGCGCAGCCCTGGTAGGTCACTTTTATCGCTGTATCTCCACCTCCGCTGGTCACCGGCACCGTCAGCTTCACATCATGATGATAAACCTCGACATCGCCGAAATTTGGATCACTCTTGGTTTCAGAAGGTGGAAGCTGAGGATCTCCGAGAACAACAGCGGGGGTTTCGCTGGCGACGCGGAATTTATCACGATAGAGGTAGTAGCCATCGGCAATCTTCCAGCGCGCTTCGATGTTGCCATCTTTGACGCTAAGGGATGGTTTGAACGCCTCGTCCGGGTGCAGAAACTCGTCATCGTCTGACGAAAAAGCGATTGCTTGCGTCGCCAGGGGCAACAGCAGCAACATCAGGAGTTTTTTAAACATGCATCCATCCACTCTAAATAGGGTTGATATCCCGCCTCGAGCGGGACACCAATAATTTCGGGCACCTCGTAAGGGTGCATTCGGATAATTATATCGCTTAATGCCTGAAAATGATTCTGCCCGGTTTTGATCAGCAGTAAAACCTCGGCATCGTCATGAATCTCACCTTGCCAGCTGTAGATCGAGCGCACCGCAGGAAGGATATTGACACAGGCTGCAACACGCTGTTCCACCAGCGAACGTGCAATTGCTTGTGCAACACGACTGTCGGGGCAGCTACAATAAACCATCAATTTCATATTCGTGATTATACTCACAGCCTCTTCCAGACCCGCTCCGATGCTGCTTTCTTACATTTTCCACACACGAGAGTTGAAAAACACCAAGGCAATACCGATATAATTAGTAATTTCTCAATAACCCCGTGCAGGAAAGTAGGGTTGGGGGTTGCCTTTCAGGGCTTCCGCCGAATAAATGCTCCTGCGTTTTCGGCACTTCCGCCATCCATGGCGGTCGAAAACAGGGATGTTTTATCAGAGCTTACAGGGATGTATTCACGCGTCCCTGAAAGACTGCCCCCAACCCTGCGCAGATTTAAAGAATGCACGATCTCATTGAGAAGTTACTATAATTATATAGAATCACTACATTCACCAACATTCAGGAATACCGGAATATGCCCCTTCTGCTGCTACTTGCCATTTTCGTTCTGATACCCGCCACGGAACTCTATGTTTTGATCGAGGTTGGTAGTGAGATCGGCGCATTGTCAACCATCTGGCTGGTGATCCTGACCGCGCTGGTCGGCGGCTGGATGGTGCGTCAACAAGGTCTTGCTGTCATGTTTCGTGTACGCGAACAGCTTGAGCGTGGAGAACCACCCGCAATCGAGATGATGGAAGGCGTGCTGCTGCTACTCATCGGTATCCTGCTGCTGCTGCCGGGATTTATCACGGACACCCTCGGTTTTCTACTGCTGATCCCGCCTCTAAGACGCTGGCTGATCCTCAACTGGCTGAAACGCCGTGGCAATATCACCCCCGTCAATGTCGATAGTCACAACAGCAGACCGGAGCACTATATCATCGAAGGTGAATA
>JAYELV010000377.1:0-1619 GCA_034717755.1 Pseudomonadota bacterium
GATGCTGTTTTTCAATCCATGTGCGGCGAAGGCCGACAGTGCGACGTACAATAATCCGTTGACAGCGCCGAACAGCATCAGGGTGCGTGCATGGTTGTTCATTTGTTGAGTTCCCCGATGGATTCGGCGGCGATTTCACGTACATCAGCTGCCGGATCCTGCAGCAGTGCTTCGAGAGCAGGAATGACCTTTGTGTCAGCTGTCAGGGAAAGGTAGTGGGCGGCATCGGCGCGTATCTGCTGATGTTCAGAGGTTAACATGGCAAGCAGGGGTTCAACCGCAGTGCTGATGAACTGAGTCTGTTCGAACTCCTCGAGCACAGCACCGATGCCGATGCGAACGGCCATCGGTGTTTCGAGGTCATTCAGCAGCATCAGCAGAGCAGGCAGTTGTTGTGAGCCACTTTTAATCTGCTCGACGGCTTGTTGCAGGCGATCGGTTTCCAGCAGGTGGGCGAGGTAGTCACCCTGCTGTTGCTGTCTCGCCACTGCGATCCATTTTTCCAGCTCTTTTCCAGTGAGAGCACCGGAGAGTTCAAGTGCGTTGATTTGAGTCCATGGAACACTGCGAACTCCCTTTTGGCGAGCGATTTCAGGATGCTCGACAATATTGATGATCTCCAGTTTTCCGATTTTTCCAGCTTTTAGGAGTGTCGTCAGCCCGGAAATTACAGCAGGGCAGTATGGGCATTGAGGTGTTATCAGGATGGTGGCTGATGGCGCAGAGCTATTGTTTGAGTCGTCTAAAATATCCATAAACTGTTGAAAATAAGAGTATTAGTCGAGCCTTCCCTGCCTGTGGGTTTTTCTATCTTAACAAGATAGAGCATCTTTATCTATAATGCAGAAAGACTGACTGGCTGAATTGCCTGAGAATCATTATGTTATCCATCCTTGAAGCTGGAAATATGCAGCTGATGGTAGATTAAGCATTCTGGTGAAAATCACCGCAGTGAATTTTTGGCATCCTTCATGACCAGTTTACAGTTTGTCATCTCGACGAAGGAGAGATCTTTATGCTCTGTGCGGCAAGATCCCTCGTCGTTCGTACCTCTCTTCCCTCGGGATGACAAGGGAAAGTGTAAACTACTTTCAAGGCATGATGAAGGATGCCGAATTTTTCTTATCTTTTTGAGGAGACTGACTCATGCCTACATTTGTACGTACTGACAAGTGTGACGGTTGTAAAGGCCAGGATAGGACGGCGTGCATGTACATTTGCCCGCATAATCTTATGAAACTGGATAAGGACGGTTCTGAAACCGGCCATGCCATGAAATCATTTAACCAGGAGCCTGATCAGTGCTGGGAGTGTTACTCCTGCGTCAAGATCTGTCCGCAGAATGCGATCGAAGTGCGTCCATATGCTGACATCGTCCCTCTGGGAGCATCTGTACAGCCTCTGCGCGGTACCGATTCCATCATGTGGAGCATCAAGTTCCGCAACGGCATCGAAAAGCGTTTCAAATTCCCTATTCGTACAACGCCTGAAGGTTCTATCGATCCATATGGCGGCAAGCCGGATGCGGACTTTTCGAAAATCGGTGATACCGGTTTCTTTGTAAAAAGCAATGGCTACCGTGAAGGCGACCCAAGCGAACTGATTGCCAGGTAATGCAA
>JAYELV010000378.1:0-7064 GCA_034717755.1 Pseudomonadota bacterium
AGTCACCCCTGATATGAAACTCACTCTCTCTCTATTGTTTATCTGCAGTGTCATGCTTTCACTGTCAGGCTGCGCCACCACCACTGTGCAATCACAGAGGCTTGACTTGATGCCTGACAAGTCCGTTTGTGAGCTGCTGGGACCGGAGTGGAGCAGCAGCCCTGAAGAGCGTGCTATCCTCAGAAGAGAGCTGGAGCGTCGTGGCGTGATCTGTGATCAGGGCCGTATTATTGCGCACAAGCGCCACCGCTATCAGCCGGCATCCGTCAACAGATCCACACACACACTACCCCGCTCACCAGCCCGCGATAACCTGCAGGGTCTGAATGCCATCCGCCTGAAAAAAGCCAGCGGCGTTTATAGGATACCGGTGCAGTTGAATGATGCTGTCGCCGTAAGCCTGATCCTGGACAGCGGCGCAGCCGACTTGATGCTGACTCCAAAAGTAGCCAATATTTTGATACGCAATGGCACCTTGACTGAAGATGATTTTCTGCCGGGGCAGGTCTACCGCCTCGCTGACGGATCAAGAAAAAAGCATATGCGGGCCAGGTTGCGATCGGTTACTCTTGGAAAACGCACCTTCAGAGATGTCACTTTCAGCATCTCCGATACAGATGACTCCCCCATGCTGCTTGGGCAGAGCCTGCTGGAGAGGCTGGGGAAATATACGATTGATTATCACAACGGGGTGTTGTTGTTTGAGTGAAGGGTGTGTGTTTTACTATGCCTGTTTGCCGGATTTCGCTTGCGCTCATCCGGCCTACGGATAAACACGTTACTTGTGAATAATTCCGTGCATCATCGCGGTCAGAAGACCGCTCCCACAAGTGCCATGTGGGCCTCCCACACCTGGCGTCACATTGCACTGTGGGAATTGACGCGGGTTATGTCAGCATCAGCCTGCGCGGCGCTACCATGCCGTTTTCGTCGATGACGCCGGCGCCGAGGAATCGATCTTCGTGGTCGTAAATACGCACCCAGCCGGAAGCGGGTATCGATGATGCGGTAACGGCCTGTCCCTGCTTGAGATAGTGTGATGCATCGGCGCCAAGTTTTACTGCGGGCCACTGCACCAGGCCGCTGTCGATCGGCAACAACAGTTGATCGAGCGCCTGCAGCTCTCCCTCATGGCCGAGACTCTGCAACTGCTCCAGGGTGACCAGTGCAGCATCCTCATAGGGTCCGACTTTCGTGCGTCTGAGGGCTGCAACATGGCCGCCGCAACCAAGCTGCTCACCGATATCTTCAGCCAGTGTGCGCACATAGGTGCCTTTGGAGCAGTGGATATCCAGCTCCAGCAGGTCATCGTGCAGGGAGACAAGATCGATTGAATAGATGGTGATGTGACGGGTTTTGCGTTCAACAACCTTGCCTTCACGCGCCAGTTTATAGAGGCGTTCACCCTTGTGCTTGACGGCTGAGTACATTGGAGGAAGCTGCTCGATTTCACCGATGAACTGCTGCAGTACAGCGGTGACGCTCTGCGGCGTGACGCCTTCGACAGCACGCGTTTCGATGATGTCGCCCTCTGCATCCGCGGTGGTTGTCTTTTCACCAAGTTTGACTGTGGTCAAATAGCGCTTGTCGGCATCGAGCAGAAATGCCGATGCCTTGGTTGCCGCACCCAGACAGATGGGCAGCAGTCCCGTCGCAAGTGGATCCAGACTCCCCGTATGGCCGGCTTTATCCGCCTTGTAGAGACGTTTCACCCGCTGCAGCGCGCCATTGGAGGTTAAATTGAGGGGTTTGTCCAGTAACAGAATGCCACTGATATTGCGGCCTTTGCGTCGTCGCGCCATAACAACCTACTCGCTATCTTTATGCGCATCTTGCGCAACCGCTTTTTCAATCAGCGATTGCAGATTATTGCCGTAGTCAATACTGGTATCGATGACAAATTTAAGCTCGGGAATGGTGCGCAGGGTGCTATTTCTACTCAGCTCATGACGCAGATGGCCTGCAGCCTGCTGCAAAATCCTGCGGTTCTGTTCGGCATCACCATCGAGAACCGTGAAATAGATTTTTGCATAGGAGAGATCCCGCGTCACCCTGGCCTCGTGGATCGTGATCATGGCGAGGCGCGGATCTTTGAGTTTAGGCACCAGTTCAGAGAGGTCTCGCTGAATCGCGACGCCAATGCGCTCGGAACGGCTGAATTCAACAGGCATCAGAGTTCTCTTGCGACCTCGGTGCGTTCAAAGACCTCGATCTGATCGCCCTCTTCGATGTCGTTATAGCTCTTGACGCCGATACCGCACTCGGTTCCTGACCTGACTTCAGCAACGTCATCCTTGAAACGCCGCAGCGACTCCAGCTCACCTTCAAAAATGACGATATTATCCCGCAGCACGCGAATCGGATTATTGCGCTTGACCACACCTTCGAGAACCATGCAGCCTGCGATGGCGCCGATCCGGGAGGAGCGGAATACATCGCGCACCTCGGCAAGACCAACGATCTCTTCACGAATCTCAGGCGACAACAACCCGGAGGCAGCCTTTCTGACGTCGTCGATCACTTCGTAGATAATGCTGTAGTAACGCAGCTCAAGTCCGCGCTCTTCGAGTATGCGGCGGGATGCAGCATCGGCGCGTACGTTAAAACCGATCACGATCGCATTTGTGCTGGCAGCCAGGTTGGCGTCGGATTCATTGATTCCGCCAACCCCCGATGCAACCACCCTGATCTTGATCTCGTCTGTCGAGATGTTCTCGAGAGCCTCCTTGATCGCCTCGACACTGCCATGGACATCGGCTTTGACCACCAGGTTGACGTTGACAACCTCGTCTTTTCCCATCTGCTCGAAAAGTTCATTGAGCTTGGCCGCCTTCTGCTCTGCCAGGCGGCTGTCACGCAATTTGGCGCGCCGCACCTCTGCCAGCTCACGGGCCTGTTTTTCATCTGCGGTTACGATGGCATCATCACCAGCATTGGGTGCGCTGGATAGACCCAGAACAGCAACAGGAATCGATGGTCCGGCTGTCTCTACCTCCAGACCGTTTTCATCATACATGGCGCGCACACGTCCAAATTCTGTGCCGCAGACAAGCGTATCACCTTTGTTCAAAGTACCTGACTGAACCAGTACAGTTGCTACCGGCCCCCTGCCCTTGTCAAGGGTAGCTTCAACAATGACACCACGTGCAGGACCATCAGCAACTGATGACAACTCCAGTAATTCAGCCTGCAGCAAAATGGCGTCGAGCAGATCATCGATGCCTTCGCCGCTATGCGCGGAGACCTTGACAAACTGAACCTCGCCGCCCCAATCCTCCGGCACGACCTCTTCGGCAACCATCTCCTGCATGACGCGATCCGGCTGCGCCTCGGGTTTATCCATTTTGTTGACAGCAACAATCAGCGGCACCTCGGCAGAGCGTGCATGCTGAATCGCCTCTTTTGTTTGCGGCATCACGCCATCGTCAGCGGCAACAACAATGATAACAATATCTGTAGCCTGGGCGCCTCTGGCGCGCATGGCGGAGAACGCCGCATGTCCCGGAGTATCCAGAAAAGAGATCATGCCATGGCCGGTCTCAACATGATAGGCGCCAATATGCTGGGTAATGCCGCCAGCCTCGCCTGAGGTCACGCTGCTTTTGCGAATATAGTCCAGCAGTGAGGTTTTACCATGATCAACATGCCCCATGATGGTGACTATCGGCGCCCGCGGCGTCTCTTCACCGTCTTCTAGAGCCGTTATGAGTTTTTCCAGCAGCAACGATTCAGCGTCAGCAGACTTGCCGAAAACAGCCTTGTGACCCATCTCTTCGACCACCAGCAAGGCAGTATCCTGATCCAGGGTTTCATTGATGGTAACCATCATTCCCATCTGCATCAGGGTTTTGATGACATCAACCCCCTTGACTGACATGCGCTGTGCAAGATCACCAACAGAGATGGTTTCCGGAACTTCGACATCCCTGACCACAGGAGCAGTTGGTTTCTGAAAACCGTGCTCTGTCTCGGGAATATCAATGCGTGCAGCACGGCCCTTGGAGCGTCTCTTTTTACCGCGTCCACGCCTGTCGCTGGCAACATGCAGCTGCTTGCGGCCTGCTTCAGCAGCAGGTTTATGCCGGCGCCTTGCCGGTGCAGAAGATTTCTGCTCCGATTTCTTTTTTGCCTCCTCGCGTGCGATTTTCGCGGCGGCAACTTTTTTCTTGTCTTCCTTGAGCTGCTCTTCGCGACGCGCCTGCTCTTCGCGCTCACGCTTGGCCTCGTCTTCAAGCTGCTGCTTTTTCTGTTCCTTTTTCTCCTCTTTTTCCTGTTTTAGACCAACCTCTTTCTCCTTGCGATCGGCTTCAGCCTGACGGCGGGCGTCATTTTCACTCTGCAGCGCCGCACGCTGCTGCGCCTGTTCTTGCAGCGCTTTTTTGGCTGCATCAGCCTCCTGATGCAACTGTTCACTGCTTTTCGACTCCATCTCTTTATGAAATGTGCGTTTGCGCCGCACTTCAACGTTGACGCTGCGCCCCACCTCACGACCGCGGCTGCTGGCAGAGCGCGCAGATGTTGACGGTTGCGCCAGGGTACTGCTGCTTCTGCGCTTGAGGGTGATTTTCCCTTTCGCACCGCCGGCATCTGTACTCAATTTTTTTCCATGGCTCTTGCGCAGATTAGCAAGCAGATCACGTTTCTCAGTATCAGAGATTTCATCCTCTGCACTGTTTTTATGAACACCTGCTTCCTTGAGCTGCAGCAGCAGACGATCGACACTAATGCCTACATCTTTTGCCAGATGGCTTACAGTTACTTTACTCATTACCAAATACCCCTCAGGATTCCGCTTCCGCAAACCAGGGAGCGCGAGCCGTCATGATCAGTTCACCCGCCCTTTTTTCATCAAGCCCTTCGATCTCCAGCAGCTCATCGGTTGCCAGATCTGCCAGATCTTCAATGCTCTTGATACCGATATTTTCAAGTTGAGCCGCCAGATCCGCGTCGATCTCAACCATGTTGCGAAGATCTCCAGATGGAAATTCCTGCTCCTCTTCAGAAGCAATTGCCTGGGTCAGCAGTGCATCACCGGCGCGTTCACGCAGTTCATTGACGATCTCCTCGTCGAACTCCTCGATTGCATTCATCTCTTCAATCGGCACATAGGCAACTTCTTCAAGCGTACTGAATCCCTCCTGAACCAGGATGTTGGCAACCTCTTCGTCAACCTCCAGGCTATCCATGAAGCGTTTCACAAATTTATGTGCTTCGTTATCCGCTTTCTCGGCAGATTGCGCCTCGTCCATGACATTCAGTTCCCAGCCGGTCAACTGACTCGCCAGGCGTACATTCTGACCGCCGCGGCCAATTGCCTGTGAGAGGTTATCTTCATGCACAGCCACGTCCATGCTGTGCGCCTCTTCATCAACGACAATCGAGAGCACTTCGGCAGGCGCCATGGCGTTAATCACATTCTGTGCGGGATTTTCGTTCCATAAGATGATATCGACACGCTCTCCCGCGAGTTCATTGGAGACGGCCTGGACACGTGAACCCCGCATGCCAACGCAGGCGCCAACCGGATCGATGCGCGGATCCTGTGCTCTGACAGAAATTTTTGCACGTGAACCCGGATCACGCGCCGCGCCCAGCAGCTCGATCAGCCCCTCGCCGATCTCAGGGACTTCGAGTCGAAACAGTTCGATCAGGAATTCCGGGCGTGAACGCGTCACCTGCAGTTGCGGACCACGATGGTCTTCACCCAGAATATCAAAAAGAAGGCCGCGCAAACGATCGCCTACACGTACGGATTCACGGCCAATCAGTTCATTTTTGGGGATTTCAGCCTCGGCATTACTACCAAGGTCGAGGATCACCGAGCCGCGAATGAGGCGCTTGACCACTCCGGAGATCAATTCACCGACACGGTCGCTGTAGGCTTCGACAACTTTCGCCCGCTCGGCTTCGCGCACTTTCTGTACGATCACCTGCTTGGCTGTTTGTGCTGCTATACGGCCGAATTCGACCGAATCAATCTCATCTTCGATGTAGTCGCCAGCCTCTAAATCCAGATCCGGCTCCATCAAACGGGCAGCTTCGAGCGTCACCTCGCGGGAAGGGTGTTCGATGGTGGCAGTTTCACCACTCTCTTCGTCCACGATGATGCTCTCATCAATCGCTTTCCAGCGACGGTAAGTGGTGTAACTTCCGTCGTCACGATCGATATCGACACGCACCGCAATGTCACCGCGGCTCTTTTTTCGAGTCGCTGTAGCAAGAGCGACCTCGATCGCTTCAAATATAATCTCGCGATCGACATCTTTTTCACTGGAGACCGCGTCAACGACCATTAGAATTTCTTTATTCATGGCGCCTGTTCCTGCTTAAAACTGAGGCACGATTCGTGCCGAATCAATATCGGAAAAAGGGAGCTTCATGATCTCGCCATCCAACTCCAACTGAATCTCGTCCCCGTCGGCCCCCAGCAACTTGCCTTTGAATCTGCGTCTGCCGTAATGAGAGCCTGTCGTTCGTAATGTCACTATTTGACCTGCGAAACGTTCAAAATGTTCAATAAAAAAGAGTGGCCGGTCCAGTCCGGGAGAAGAGACCTCAAGATCATAGTTACCGGAAATCGGGTCTTCCACATCCAGTACCGCACTCATCTGCCTGCTGACTGATGCACAATCATCCAGCATGATGCCCTGCGGACTATCAATATAGATACGCAGCATTTTTCCATGCTTTCCGGCACTGACCAGCTGTACGCCAACCACTTCAAACCCCATGGGTTCAATCGTGGAGCGTGACAGTTCAAGCAAATGTTCCGGCGCCTGCTGCATTGCAATTATCGTGTATAAAATTTGGCAACAAAAAAAGGCCCTCAGGGCCCATTTCGCAGATAACAAAAAACCCCGGTATACGGGGTTTCTTATTATTATAAAATTGGTAGCGGGGGCAGGATTTGAACCTACGACCTTCGGGTTATGAGCCCGACGAGCTGCCAGACTGCTCCACCCCGCATCAACGAGGTGCGTACTATACCCAGTTTCCCCGACCCGGGCAACTGCTTTTATCTTTTTTTATCGATTATTTGCGGCATCGCAATAAAAGGAGTGAGT
>JAYELV010000379.1:0-7004 GCA_034717755.1 Pseudomonadota bacterium
TCACACCTGTAACGCCGACACCTCCGGCTGCTCCAAAGTAATGAGTAAGTTCTCAGTAATCCCGTGCATTTTACTCACATGCACGGGATTATTGAGAAACTTCAGTAATGAATGGAATCTGTAACATTTCAAAAAGTCCGTGCATTGTTCGAGACTGCGCAGGGTGTTATTGAGATGTTACAAGGTATGTTTGTAATCAGTTGATTCTTCGTGATCCTCATGAGCTTCGTGGTAAAAGCCTCTGTAACTATTCAGCTTGTTGATAGATTAGCCAGACAAGTCACTGTTTTCGGGTGTGTCTGCCGAAAACGTAGGAGGCAGGGATGCCGAGTCGAGCCTACATGGATGTATTCACGGCGTTTTTCGGAAGATATGCCTGGAAACAGCGACGAATTGGCAGGTACTGAATAGTTACAAGTCTTTTAAGATATTGACTCTGTAATTGGTACATTTAGAATTACTGATATTATTCCGATCTGCCCTTCACATTTCGCCTGCACCTGCTAGACTTCAGCTAAGCGGTTGATCGTACAGGCTGGCCCATACAATAATAATGATGGGGAGGAGAGTCACCATGAATTCACCACTGCTCGAGAAGCTGCGCCGGACTTCGCCATTTTCCGGAGCTAACGCTGCTTACGTAGAGCAACTTTACGAAGAGTACCTGCACGACCCCGGCAGCATCGATCCCGGCTGGAGGGCACATTTCGATACCCTGCCCGGTGACTCAGCAACAGTTGACACGCCGCACTCTCCAATACGGCGACAATTGACCGCTCAGGCCAAAGCCGCCGTTTACACTGCTCCCTGTATCAAGCTGACACCTGACGCTGCTGACAAGCAGGTTTCTGTGTTGCGCCTGATCAATGCCTACCGTGTGCGTGGCCATCAAAATGCCCGCCTCGATCCTCTCAAGTTGAGAGAGATGGAGATCCTCGACGAACTCACTCCCCAATTTCACCATCTGCTGCCGGACGATATGCACAAGGTGTTTCATACGGGCTCTCTCTATGCACCGGACCGCCTGCCCCTCAACGACATCATCGACTTCCTGAAAGAGGTCTATACGCAGCACTCCGGCTTTGAATATATGCATATCACTGCGACCGAGGAGAAGCGCTGGCTGCAAAAACGCATCGAGGGATATCGCGCCAGGCCTGTAGTCGATGCTGATGATCGTATCTGGCTGCTTAAATTGCTCACCGCAGCCGAAGGGCTGGAACGCTATTTGCATTCACGCTATGTGGGACAGAAACGCTTCTCGCTCGAGGGCGGCGAGTCACTGATTGCTCTACTGGATGAATTGATTCAACGGGCAGGCAAAGCCCGCATGGAGGAGATCGTCATCGGCATGGCGCACCGTGGACGCCTGAATGTGCTCACCAACATCGTTGGAAAATCCCCCTGCGACCTGTTCGATGAATTTGAAGGCAAGAAGGAGTCACACGGCATCATTATTGCCGGCGACGTGAAATATCACATGGGATTTTCTGCCGATATTGAAACACCAGGCCACACAATTCATGTCGCACTGGGTTTCAATCCGTCGCATCTGGAAATTATCGCTCCGGTTATCGAGGGTTCGGTGCGTGCACGCCAGGTGCGGCGCATGGATTTTCACGGCGACAAGGTGCTGCCGGTACTGATTCATGGCGACGCCTCGTTTTCCGGACAGGGTGTGGTGATGGAGACGCTGCAGTTGTCGCAGGCGCGGGGGTTCAGCACCGGTGGCACGGTGCATATCGTCATCAACAACCAGATTGGCTTCACCGTCAGCAACCCGCTTGACTCACGCTCGACAGGCTACTGCACCGATGTGGGAAAGATGGTGCAGGCGCCGGTTTTTCATGTCAATGGCGATGATCCGGAGGCAGTGATCTTCATCACCCGCCTGGCCATGGACTACCGCAATACTTTTCACAAGGATGTCATCATCGATCTTGTCTGCTATCGGCGCCTCGGCCACAATGAGGCGGACGAACCTGCAGTCACCCAGCCAATGATGTATGAGAAGATCCGCAACCACTCCACGGCACGCACGCTTTATGCTGAATCACTGATTGCAGACGATATCATCACAGCGGAAGATGCGCAGAAAATGGTCGAAGACTATCGCGATGCGCTCGATCGCGGTGAGATCGTCTCCAGGCCGGTAAAAAAAGATGTGCGCAATCCCTTTGCCGCCAACTGGCAGGAGCACAAGGGCTTCTCCTGGACAGATATTGCTGAAACATCCGTTGACAGCGAGCTGCTGGCTGAACTCGGCATGCACCAGCTTGAGTTGCCCCGCGACTTTATTCCACATTCCCGCATTCAACGCCTGCTCGAGAACCGCCGACGCATGGCTGAAGGTGAACTGCTTGCCGACTGGGGCTATGCCGAGAATCTCGCCTACGCCTCTCTCTTGCATGCAGGGCACAATGTACGCTTATGCGGGCAGGACAGCGGTCGCGGCACCTTTTTTCATCGCCACGCGATCCTGCACAACCAGAGAGATGGAGATTCCTATGTCCCCCTCAAGCAGATTGCTGCCGACGGGGCTAATTTCACGGTTATCGATTCGCTGCTCTCAGAGGAGGCAGTGCTGGGTTTCGAATACGGTTATGCGGCAGCAGACCCCGAAACCCTGGTGATCTGGGAGGCGCAATTCGGGGATTTTGCCAATGTGGCGCAGGTTGTCATCGATCAGTTCATCACCTCGGGCGGCACCAAGTGGGGATTGTCATGCAATATCACGCTGCTGCTGCCGCATGGGCAGGAGGGTCAGGGAGCCGAGCACTCATCGGCACGGCTGGAACGCTTTCTACAACTAAGTGCTGAGAACAACATCCAGGTATGCGTTCCCACGACACCGGCGCAGATTTTTCACTTGCTGCGGCGACAGGTGATCCGTCCCTCCAGAATTCCATTGATCGCACTGACCCCCAAGAGCCTGTTGCGCCATCCGCTGGCCACATCTCCCGTTCACGAGTTTTCCGGGGGAGGTTTCCAGCCTGTCATCGGAGAGATCGATGCCATCGATCCCGCCGGCGTCAAGAGAGTCATCGCCTGCTGTGGCAAGGTCTACTATGAACTGCTGGAAGCACGCCGCAGCAGGGAGCTCACCGATACGGCAATTATTCGCATCGAACAGCTCTACCCCTTTCCGCGTGACTTTCTCACTGCAGCAATACGCCCTTTTGTGAATGCAACGACCCTGATCTGGTGCCAGGAAGAGCCGCAAAACCAGGGTGCATGGGATCAGATCAAACATCGCCTGGTCCACTATGTGACCGATGAACGCCATCTCTACTACGTTGGCCGCTGCGCCTCCGCCGCACCCGCGACCGGCTACCATCCGATGTTTGAGATGCAGCAGGAAACCCTGGTAGACGATGCCCTGTGCGGTAATATCAATCCCAAAATGAATCGGAGAGTACCATCATGACTGTTGAGGTCAAAGTCCCTGCCCTGCCTGAATCCGTGGTTGATGCCACCATCCTCGACTGGCACAAAAAAGTCGGCCATGGCGTCTCCCGTGATGACAACCTTGTCGATCTGGAAACCGACAAGGTGGTTCTGGAAGTCCCTGCTCCAGTCGATGGAATATTAACGCAGGTTCTTTTTCATCAGGGGGATACAGTTGAGACAGGAGAGGTGCTGGCCATCATCGATGAAACCGCAACCGCTGCATCCGCCGTAGTGGAAAACGCCACCACACAGCAATCGACTGCAACAGAGACTCAACAGCTAGCGGGAAATCCTGTTGTGACACCCGCCGTGCGACGTCTGCTCAGGGAACTCGATCTCGACCCGCAAAAGATCCCGGGCAGCGGTAAGAACGGCCGCATCCTCAAAGCGGATGTCATGTCATATCTGGATCAGCAGGAGACGGATGAAACCGCGCAGGAATTAGAAGCGCTGAGAAGTGACGAAGCGGATGATACACAACAACAGGGAGAGCGTTTGCAACAGCGTGTTCCCATGACCCGCCTGCGCGCAAGAGTCGCGGAACGCCTGTTGGAAGCGCAGCAAAATGCGGCCATTCTGACCACCTTCAACGAGGTCGATCTGCAGCAGATCATGGCGCTGCGCAGCAACTACAAGGAGAAGTTTGAAAAAGCGCACGATGTACGCCTTGGCTTTATGTCATTTTTCATCAGGGCCTGTGTCGAGGCGCTGAAGAAATTTCCGGCTGTCAATGCCTCGGTGGATGGCAATGACATCATCTATCACGGCTACTTCGATATCGGCATCGCAGTCGGTTCACCACGCGGACTGGTCGTGCCAGTGCTGCGCGATGCGGATCAAAGCTCCTTTGCGCAACTCGAGAAACGCATCAGGGAGTACGGCCAAAAAGCGCTGGACGGAACCATCAGTTACGAGGATCTCAGCGGCGGCACCTTCACCATCTCAAACGGCGGCGTCTATGGCTCCATGCTCTCCACGCCGATCCTCAACCCACCGCAGTCCGCCATCCTCGGGATGCACAACATCCAGCAGCGCCCGGTGGTGGTTGACGGAGAGATCGTCATCCGCCCGATGATGTACCTGGCGCTCTCCTATGACCACCGCATCATCGATGGACGTGAAGCCGTGCAGTTTCTGGTGAACATCAAGGAGTCGCTGGAGAATCCAGCAGCCATGCTGCTCGGATTATAAGAAAGGAGGAGATAGGACTGAGACGTGAGTAACGAGGAGTGAGTACTGCCAGCCTCACAACTCGTTACTCAGCACTCTTTTTTCCTCAGTCCTCGTCTAGTTGTTCGAGAATGTTTCTGGCGACACCGACCTGCTCTTCATTTCCCTCCGCCAGCACTTCATAGAGCAGTTTGCGCGCCTCTTCGAGCTTCTCATCATCACGCAGGGTCATGACGCGCTGCAGTTTGGAGTCGACGACATCTTCGATAATGGCGACCGCATCTTCATCGTCGTCATCATCAAACTCCTCGTCCATATAGCTGTCGTCATCATCGTCATCTTCAACAGTCGTGTCACTGGATTTTGATGCTGCCTGCTCCAGTTCCTCTTCTGCTTCGATACGATCCAGTTCGGCCTCCATCTCGGCATCTGTCGGCGCCACATAGTCATCCGGATAGGCTGTTGCAGCAGAAGCGGAAGCCGTTTCCGTATCACCGTCATCATCATCTGCAGGATTTTGCGCCGCTTTTATCTCCTCTTCGGTGCGCACGAAGAAGCGTGAAAAAAAGATGCCCACTTCGAATAGCACCCACATCGGAATCGCCAGCAGGGTTTGCGAGATGATATCCGGAGGTGTCAGAAACATACCGATAACGAAGGCGCCGACGATGACGTAAGGTCGCTTCTTGGTCAGCTGCTTCGGAGTAACCATTCCCATCCACACCAGGATGATGGTCGCGATCGGAATTTCGAATGCCATGCCAAATGCAAAGAAAAGCGTTAGAACAAAATCGAGATAGGCTGCAATGTCCGGCATTGCGTTGACGCCTTCCGGTGCAATGCCGGAGAGGAAGGCGAATACCAGCGGAAGCACGACATAGTAGGCAAACAGCGCGCCGAGATAAAAAAGAAAAGTGCTGGAGAATACCAGCGGCATCACAAGCTTGCGTTCGTGCTTATACAACCCCGGCGCAATAAAACCCCACATCTGGTAGAAAATAAAGGGGATCGTGAGGAATATCGATGCCACCAGCGCCAGCTTGATTGGTGTCAGGAATGGCGAGAGAATGCCGATTGCGATAATGTCGCCCGGATAGACATCCATCAACGGCCGCGCAACCATCGTAAAGAGGTCGTTGGCGACGAAAAACAGCCCCAGAAAAACCACCAGCACCACCATAACGATGCGCAGCAGGCGGTCTCGCAGCTCAAACAGGTGGCTCAAAAATGGCTGTTCGCTCTCTATTGTCTCTGACATGGGGGCTTAAAACGCCGGGTTGGAGTTGTTAAGATTTAGAATCAGAAATGGAAGTTGAATCAGACCGGGACGATGCTGTTTCGTGTTCCTGCTTCGCATCATTGAGTGTTTTGCTGGCGTCTCTGCCAACCTCTTTGAGGCTATCCGAGGTCTCTTCCATGATGTCATGCAACGGGTTCAGTGATTTCTGCTTATCCAGAATACGCTTGAGTTCATCCGTACGCAGTTCCTGGTCGATATCCGCCTTCACAGAGGAGATAAAGCGCTTGCCGCGGCCAACCCAGGCGCCAACAGTGCGCGCCACCCCGGGCAACCGCTCGGGGCCAATGACCAGCAGCGCGACAATGCCAAGAACCGACAACTCCCAAAAGCCAATATCAAACATCAGTCATCGAGTCCGATGTCAGACTTTGTCTTTTTCGCGGGTAGACTCACCTTCGATGATGCTGTCATCCTTGTCTTTCTCCTCGTCCACCTTTTCAAGCTTGGAGGGCTCTTCGGCCTCGCTCTCTTTCATGGCCTTTTTGAAGCCTTTGATAGCACCGCCAACATCGCCACCGATATTTTTCAGGCGCTTGGTGCCGAACAACAGCAATACGATCGCCAGTATAATTAATAATTGCCAGGGACTAATGCCCATTGAACATACCTCTTTGCATTGAGAATAAATTAAAAACTCTGTAACTATTCAGCAGCCGTGGGAACGTCACTGCTACAGGGTATATCTTCCGGAAAATGCCGTGAATACATCCATGTAGGCTCGCTTCGGCATCCCTGCCTCCGACGTTTCCAGCAGATACACCCCATAGCAGTGACTCATTTTCTCGTTTTAGAAGATACTGAATAGTTACATACTCAGTTTATATTATAACCGAGTTGTTGATTGTGCGAAATCAGGTAGAGAATTAAAGAACAGGTGACAGCTCAATAACTTCGTCTATTGAATGCTTGTAGTAACAACAGATGTCATTGCGAGGAGCTGAAAGCGACGCGGCAATCTGGCAAGGAGATTGCCGCGGTCGCTTAGACTCCCTCGCAATGACGGCATTCATACGGGGTTATTGAGAAGCCACATGACTTCCGTGTAGTCCCTGTGTTCCGTGGTAAATTCTTGTTTATCTGTTCC
>JAYELV010000380.1:0-6994 GCA_034717755.1 Pseudomonadota bacterium
CGCGGTACTAATTTTGCCTGGAGCAAAATTGAACGCGCCTTGAGCGGCCCGAAGGGTAAATTACAGGGATGTAATTTATAACCTCAAGCAGATTGCCGCGGTCGCTTAGGCTCCCTCGCAATGACAGGATTCACACGGGGTTATTGAGAACTTTCGTCTGCTCGTAATTTCTCAATAACCCCGTGCATGTGAGTAAAATGCTATCTCATTTGTATCGTGGTCAGAAGACCACTCCCACATTTGACGCCACATTGAACTGTGGGAGCGGTCTTCTGACCGCGAATTGCACGGAGTTATTGGGATGTTTCGTCTGCTCCCGGTAAATCACTGATTATTAACGGTACGGCTTCCTGAAAACTATCGAGTGTGAAGGAGGGCGCTTCTGCAAGCACCTCACTGAGGCCTTGCTTCAGCGACGCGAGGTTGTCGACAGCACGATAGCTGATAAACCCCGGCTGGTCGAGGCTGAGGTCCGAGCCGCTGCAGAAACCGATAGTATGGAAATTCACAGGCGACTCCAACAACATCCGGCGTATGACTGCGGCAGGGTCCTCTCCCTCGGTCGCAATTCCTCCAGAAATCACAACCACATGATACTCGCCATATCCAAGTTGATGCTCCCCCTGGCTGACCATCTCGGCATAGGCATGGTGAATGGCTGATCGCAGCGGCGTGGCGCCTGTGGGAACCATTTGAGAGAGCATCTGAGTGTTGAGACTGACTTCGCTCTGCAGCGGCATGATCTCCATGATACGGTTATTATTAAACACTGATACGCCGATGTTGGCATCCGGCGGAACAGTATCGATGAATGTCGAGAGTGCATCGATAGCATCGGCGAGTTTGTCTCTGCCGCCGTTGCACTCGCTCTGTGCCATTCTGGCCGAGGCGTCGAGAATCACATAGTAGTTATGTTTCAACAGATCGATAGAATCTGAGAAATTGTTGCCGGACTCCTGCAGCGGTGGCCAGTCGTTGCGTGCAGGTTGTTCGGCATACATAACCAGGGACGGCGGTTCCGGGCTGAAAACCACAACCGGATCATTCGACCACAGCTTCCACAGAACTGTAATGACGATCATGACAAATGCAAGCCTGAGTAAAACAGAGCGCTTTTTGCGGGAACGGGATGCCATCTTTTTGTTGTTAGGACGCGCCATGAGGCTCCTGCTTCTCTAGAGTGGAGTGGAGAGTGACGCTTCAGTTTCAGGCTGAAGAATGCGGAACTCGATGCGCATGTTGTCGCGCCACTCCTGCTCGGTAACAGGAATACAGGGTTCACTGTCACAAATACCGCTTTTCGGTTTGGCAATGCCCTGGCCGGAAACAGCAAACTGGCTCTGATCCAGCGTGACACCGTGGCTCAGTGCGTAGCTGATGACGTTGTTGCGAACTGCTACCGCATGCGACAGGCTATGATTTTTAGCTGATTGTTTGATACCTCCGAGAAGCAGCGGGCTCTCACCACTGCTCTTTTTTCTCAAGTATTTCAGCGGGTCGCTATGTCCCTCGATAGTGATTAGTGAACCCCCATAGGTTGAAGCATATTCAACCGCCTTCCTGAAGGCATCCTGGTAGAGATCTTCAGGGAAGCTCTCCTGGTTTGGCTCAAACGGGATCTCAAACGAAAACAACTCCCCCTCGTCGCGAGTCCCTTTACGCAGCTTTTGCGCGACACTAAGGGCAACCTGCTGCTGATTGAATCGTGGTGCGGATGTCGAGCCGATCAGGCTTAAGCCGTCATGCAGTTGTGAATAATCCCAGTCGGCATGCTGCAGGGGTATCTGACTCTCGATGAGTCCCATTGAGATCAAGGCTGGTTGCATTTGATTGCTTAAATGCGCCAGGGAGCGAGGGAAAGTCGGGCTTGCGAAAAAATTGACGTTGCCCTGCCAGCCGGCAGGGTCACAATCAGCAGAGATGCCTTCAATTTCGGCAGTTGCGGTTTCATCCTCGAGCAGCAGTAATGCTGCAGCTGATATCAACTGCTGATAGTCACTGTGTTGCGATTGTTTATCGGCAACCAGTGTTTGCAAAGCTTCAGTGGCTTTCATGAGAGCCTGTACAAACTGCCGTACCTCTTTTCGATGTGATTGCAGGTAGTCGCTGCGCACCGCGTAGACATCGGCAATCAGGTGGTTGGCGGTGCGTGTAGAGAGTAGCAGCCGTGTGCCGCCGATAGAATCATCGGCGTTGACAGCTGCTGCCGATGTCAGCGCCAGCGCATCACGCCTGATGACAAACGCTGCATCGACATCATCCTGTTGAAACGCCGCCACTGGAGAGTTTGCCGTGCCTGTCAGATCCGGCAGCCAGCGCAGCGAAACGTCGTCGACTGTCAACCCGGCATCCTGCAGGATTTTGCTCATGAAATCGACATGCGGACCATAGGCCTGCAATGCGATGGTCTTGCCCCGCAGGCTCCTGATCGAGTTGATGCCCGGTTTGACGACCAGGGCGTCAGCTCCAGCCGACCAGCTCATTTGGTAAATGGTCACCGGTTTGGTGCGGGCGTCCTGCGACAGCGCCCCGGCCGCCATGTTGATCATGCCGATCGTACCGCGCAGGTAGGGAGTTTTTCCTGACAGGTAGCTTTTTAGCTGGGTGGGGAAGTTATTTTGAAGGACAAGCTGATAATCGAGTTTGGCCGTGTGGAAGAGAGTTCCGGGTTTGGTGTGCGACTGAGCGCCATTGGCGAGTACGGTGACGATATCGCCACAGCGTGAATTCACTGGCAGTTGCAGGCGCGCGCCCTTTTTGATGTCAGCAACGGCAGTATCAGCTAAAATTTTACTCAACGGCTCGGCATTGATATATTGTGGTGCTGACGCAACCGGCAGTGACCACAGGATGAATGCTGCGATCAGAAGCAGGTGTATGGGGCGAGTCATCGTTTCCTTCGTGTCGAATGATGGTTTTTGCTGACGCCGCGTATCCTGCCACAATTCGTATCTGCTGTACATTGGCGCAGAAAATAAATGACTTCATCATTGCCTGTGCGTACTGTTGAAACAATGCTGCTAATGCAATACCGGGGGATATGCCGGGCTGTCAGAGAGTCGGTTTTGATCGGTCAACAGGCACCCCAGTCGCGATTCCGCACGATCCAGCGCTTCATATGCACGCGCATGCACCGGCTCATCTCTGCAATCCTGCCACTCAGCCACAAATTTTGTCCAGAAACTGATCTCTGCACGCAACTCAACTTCTGTTTGCTCTATCAATGTGTTCATTCACTTTACACCCGGGCATTTCATCTTGGAAATACCTCTTAAAAAAGAGATGTGCTGAGTTTAGCTGAATTCCTGAAGAATACCGTTATCAAAACGCGCCAAAACGTTGACCCGAGCAATAATGCTTCACAATTGATAATTTTTGATTAGCAGATCTTGGGTATACTTCGAGGTTGATTCAATGACCCGTACCGCCCACCACATGGAGTTATCCAGAGGTTCCATATGAGTTGGAAGTCTGTTCCACATCTCGATTTTGCAGATATCCGTTATGAACACGCCGACGGCGTTGCAAAGATCACCATCAACCGGCCCGAGGTGCGTAATGCCTTTCGCCCGGAAACCGTGAATGAATTGATCGACGCCTTCCATCACGCCCACATGGCTGCAGAGATTGGTGTGATTATTCTTACCGGAGCGGGAGAGAAAGCATTCTGTTCAGGAGGCGACCAGAAAATACGCGGCGATCAGGGAGGATATAAAGATGTGCAGGGTGTGCAGCACCTGAATGTGCTGGAGT
Organism: Pseudomonadota bacterium; assembly: GCA_034717755.1. GTDB lineage: Bacteria > Pseudomonadota > Gammaproteobacteria > Chromatiales > Chromatiaceae > Sva-25. The sequence continues at coordinate 3,754 of JAYELV010000380.1, forward strand.
TGCAACGCCAGATCAGGAGCCTGCCGAAGCCGGTTATCGCCATGGTTGCCGGTTACGCCATTGGCGGCGGGCACGTTTTGCATCTTGTTTGTGATCTGACGATTGCAGCAGAGAATGCCGTATTCGGGCAAACAGGACCCAAAGTAGGCAGCTTTGATGCCGGTCTCGGTTCATCGATACTGGCGCGCACAGTGGGCCAGAAAAAAGCCAAGGAGATCTGGTTCCTGTGTCGTCAGTATGATGCTCAGGCAGCACTGCAAATGGGACTGGTAAACACTGTGGTGCCGCTTCAGGATCTTGAACAGGAGACATTGAGCTGGTGTCGCCAAATCTTGAAACACTCTCCCACTGCTCTGCGTGTTTTGAAAGCGGCCTTTAATGCCGATACCGATGGCGCTGCAGGGATCCAGGAGTTGGCAGGCAACGCTACTGCACTCTTCTATATGACAGAGGAGGCGCAGGAGGGACGTGATGCCTTTGTCGAAAAACGCACCCCGGATTTCAGTCGATTTCCCCGCCGTCCATGAGTCTGTTGCTTTCTCATCCGGTGTCATCACAGTCACAACAACGCCCCGACTCCTGCGTGCAGAAGACAAATCGTGGCAGCGGTCTTGTGGCCGCGAAGTTACACGCACGATGAATAGAACAGCAGCCTGGCTGTCGGCAATACGTCCCAAAACGTTGAGCATGGCGGTGATTCCTGTCGTTGTCGCGACAGCCCTGGCATGGCAGCAGCAAGTGGAGATCGACTGGTTCGTTTTTGCAGCGACCCTGCTGGCTGCGGTGATGATCCAGGCAGGAACCAATCTGCATAACGATGCATCCGATTTTGAACGCGGCGCTGATACGCAGCAGCGTGTGGGACCGGCGCGTGCAACAGCGCAGGGATGGCTTACGGCGAGGCAGGTCAAAAAGGGATCGATACTCGCATTTGTGATTGCATTTGCAGCAGGTATTTATCTTGTCAGTGTTGGCGGCTGGCCAATTCTGCTGCTGGGAATTGCCGCACTTGTTTCGGCGGCTGCATACTCCGGTGGGCCCAGGCCGCTCTCCTACACAGGTTTCAGTGAACTCTTTGTGTATCTCTTTTTTGGCGTTGCTGCCGTCATGGGAAGCTATTATCTGCAGGCACTTGAACTCCACAGGATGGCATTTGCAATCGGCACCGCGCTGGGCCTGCTTGCAGCCGCTGTGCTGGTGGTGAACAACACCCGCGACATTGATGCAGACCGCCAAGCTGGAAGACGTACGTTGGCAGTGCGTTTTGGTGTTAGTTTCTCATCCATCGAATACCTGCTGCTGAGTTTACTGCCCTTTATGCTGCCATTTTTTATGCCGGGCGGCTTGATTCGCTGGCTGCCGCTGTTGCTGTTGCCGTGGGCCGTGGTTCTGATCCTGCGTTTTTTCCGTCAGCCACACGGGGTTGAGATGAATGCAATACTTGTGCAGACAGCGCAACTGCAGTTGCTGTTTGGTGTGCTGGTTGCGCTGGCTATGATGTTGTGAAAACCCTTCTGCTGCCGTACTCACTGCCACTCTCAACCCCCTGGCATACTGCGCAGGGTGTGCTGCATTCCCGCAATGGATGGCTGGTGAAGATTCGCATGGCAGACGGCATGACAGGGTGGGGCGATTGTGCGCCTCCCTCCTGGATGGGAGTAGAGCAGATATCTACAGCAGGTAGTGATTTGCAGCGCTTTCGGCCGCAGCTGAGCAGTCTCGACCCTCGACAGGCATTACGGCAGCTGGAGAGCATCGAAGAGATGTCATCGGCCGCCCGGTTCGCTTTTGAATCGGCACTGCTCGATCTGTTGTCACAACAGCAATCTCTCTCAGTGTCACGCTTGCTCAATCTGCAGGCAGCGTCACTGGTAAAGGTCAATGCCGCCCTCGGCGCCATTACGCAAGTTTCTGATGATCAAATTTTGCAGGCTGTGAATGCGGGAATGAAGCTGCTGAAATTCAAGGCGGGCGTTGCCGGGGTAGAGCAGGAGATCACCAGGTTACAGCAGGTCGCCGCGCTGCTGCCTGAAGGCATCAGGCTGCGTATCGATGCCAACCAGGCATGGAGCATGGATGAATCGTTGTGTTTTTTACGCGAAAGTGAAAAACTGCCGATTGAATCTGTAGAGGAGCCGCTGCGTGAGCCGGCTGTCGGGGCATGGCGAATGCTGGCTGAAAGCAGCCAGATTCCACTTGCTGCAGATGAGTCGTTAGTGACCACTGATATTGCGGCGTTGCTGGAGTGTGGCGGTATCAGCCGTGTGGTTCTCAAGCCGACCATGCTTGGCGGATTGCGTCAATGCATGAATATTCATCAACAGGCGGCAGCTGTTGGTGTTGAAAGCGTCGTCACCACGACATTGGAGAGCGCCGTCGGTGTATGGGCTTGTGTGAACCTGGCGGCAGCAGTTGATCCCATGCAGAAAACCGCACACGGTCTTGCAACGTCATCATGGTTTTCTGAAAACAACGGCGCGCCACCAGAGATTGAAAATGGAATTATCCACTTGCCTGAATAGTAAAAAATAGCCCCGTTGATTGCCAATTCCGGGAGCTTTACGCACTGCACTCGCAATGACGTGGATCTATGAATGAATTCGATATGGACGATGACATGAAATATTTCGACTACCGTTTTCGTGTACCGATGCACCATGTTGACCATGCCGGGGTGCTGTTTTTTGCCAACCTGTATCTGCATGCCCATGACGCATGGGAGGCATTTATGCACAGTGTTGATATTGATCTGGCGCAGTTGATTGAAGCCGGGCAATGGCGTATTCCAATCGTGCATGCAGAGGCCGATTACACACTGCCGATGCGTCATGGTGATGAAGTGGATGTCCGGCTGCTGATAGAGCGTCTGGGACGATCTTCCATTCGTGTTGTCTACATTTTTATCGACCGGGATGGTGAACAACTGGCGGTAGCGCGCACTACCCATGTATTTGTTGATGCTTTGACGAACCAATCCTCGGAGATTCCCGCTAATCTGCGTAGTTCTTTACAGGAATACGCAGCAGGCTGATCAGCGTCATCGATGTATTCATGACTCTCACATAGAGATGAAAGCATATCTGTAAACATCTGTGTAAGATTTCCCTGCTGCATATGGTCTTCAAATACAGGACTTAATCCGGGACCATAAGCAATGTTTCATTCTCATTCAGAAACCCCCGCGTTTTTCGGGCGCCATCACCCGCCACTTGCCATCGTGATAGCGTTGATTCTGGTACTG
>JAYELV010000381.1:0-1591 GCA_034717755.1 Pseudomonadota bacterium
TGTTAACCCTGCTGCATCATCCCGAAGCCAAAGCAGTGGATGTGGTGCGTTATCTGCAGGGGCACTCACCACCAATCCCCATGGCACAGGTGAATACAATCTTTGCACGCTATGATCTGGCCTCTATCGGCAAAAAAGGGGGCGGCTGAACATTCTGAAATGGCTGTACCAGCACGCTCAACAGGCGGGCTGGTCGGCGGCGGAGATCACACGAGCCATGCGTACGACAGGTGGTCTTCCCAGGGTGCATTTTGTCGCCGAGGCTGCACGATGTCCGCTTTGCGATGGTGCATTAAAAGTCTACAAGAGTCGCTCACGCCAGGTCGTCACATTAAAGGCGGGATCCTTCCTCGCCACTGAAACGCTCATGCAATGTGCCGGAGATCCGAACCATCCCGTTATGAGTTCCAATACACTTGGCCTGTTGGTCGCACCCCGCCAACGCTTTGGCTACGATTTGATCGTCGAGGTGGGCTGCGCCCGTTATCTGGAGAACAAGCAACGCACAGAGATCCAGGCCGACTTGTATGAGCGGCGCGGTATTGAACTCTCCAGCGGCAGTATCTCGCATCTGTGTGATCGCTTCCTGATTCACCTCGAAGCACTGCACCTGGCGCGTGTGCCGCAACTGCGTGCGATCCTGGCGAATGGTTATCCCTTGCATCTCGACGCCACTTGCGAACTGGGCAAGGGCGGGCTGTTCGTCTGTATGGACGGTTTGCGCGGCTGGGTCCTGGTTGCCGGGCGCATCCCGTCGGAACATGCGGATCATCTGCGTCCGCTGGTCGAGAAGACCACGCAGTTATTTGGCGACCCGGTTGCCACCGTCCAGGATATGGGCAAGGGTGGCGCCAAGGCGATTTCAACGTTGCGCGAGAAAGGCATTCCGGATCTGATCTGCCATTACCATTTTCTGGCGGCGGTCGGTAAAAAGCTCTTCGAGCAAGCCTATCGGCTGTTGCGCAGATTGTTGAAGAGTAGCAAAGTCCGCACCGATCTACGCGCCCTGTTGCGGGATCTGCGTTGTTACTCCAGCATTCGCCCCCGTGAAGGACAATTTGGCAAGGGCATCGTCCGCGAAGATCTCCCGGCCCTGGTGCTGTGGATACTCGAGGGCGATGGCAGTAAGGATTTACTCTATCCGTTTGGCCTGGCGCATCTGATGTTCTACCAGCGTTGCCAACAGGCGCTGCAGCACGCCGAATGCTGGGTGCAGGGACCACGCACACATCCTGAGCGGCGCGCCATTGCGCATCTTGCGACCCGCGTTCAGCGATTCGACAAGGACGATCGTTTCGCCAAAGCCGTTACCCGGCTGGAGCAAGGCTGGCAAGCCTTTTGTGAATTGCGCGATGTTCTGCAACTCACCAACACCGAGTTGCCGCGAGCCGATGTGCGCGCACAGCAGAAAGAACTGGCGACCATAGAAGCGCGTCGGATGCGGGAGATCAAGAAGGCGTTGCGCGATTACCGGAAAGAGTTGGCCGGGCGGGTTGCGGCATCAGACGATTCGGGGGTGTCGGCCTTACCTGCCAAGGTCATTGTGAAATATATTGATCGTTACGAAAAACGTTTGTTCGGTCATCCGCTC
>JAYELV010000382.1:0-1586 GCA_034717755.1 Pseudomonadota bacterium
TGACCATCTTTTTTATTTTTGTTTTACGCATTTTTGAATTAAGAATAGTGAAATCCATACTTAAAAATTCTGTCAGGATGTGAATCGTTTGTATTCATGAGTCGTTTATTAACCTATTCCCGACTAACTCTCCGATGAGTCATTTGGGGCATTTCCGGGGCATTCCGAATGTCGCCGCCATGAGGCATATGAGTCATAATTGAGGCATTCCTTTTGTTTTAACGTAATAAGTTCCGCGACGCTCACCACGGCGCCTGATAATGCCTTTCCTTACCATATCGTCCAAGTCACGTGCCGCAGTCTGTCGGCTTACTCCCGTCAGTTCTTGATACCGTCCGCTGGTTAGTCGTCTTTCTGACCGGAGACATTCCAGTCCGGCAATCTGCCGCTCGTTCAGGTTATACATGGCAAGCACCTCCGGCGTCAGCCAGTCCCGCCAGAGGGTGATGACGAACGATCCCGCACGCAGCTCGAAATCCGGCTCGGGCAGGCCGGCTTCCCGGCAGAGATCGATCATGCGCTGGGTGCCTGACCCGGCCTTTTCGACGTAGCGAGTCAGATACAGCGACTCGGCAATGAGCGGGTTATAGGGTATCGAAGGATGAGGATCACGCAGATCTTCCAGGGTCAGTGTGCCGGGCAGCGCTCCTGGATTCCAGACTTCCAGGCGGTCGGCAAACAGGCGCACCTCGACGGAGGCATTGCTGTGGTAATCGCGGTGGGCGACGGCGTTGATTATGGCCTCGCCCACCGCGTCCGGGGGCAGTTCGTAGGTGGCCGGCGCGGTGATGCCGGCGGCCCGGATGCCGACGGCGCGGTTGATCTTGGCCAGCACGAAATCGCGGGCCTGGTCGGCCTGCTCAAAGAGGTCGCCGGAATAAATCTGCTGGGAGGCGAAGGGGCGGCGGTATTCCGTGCTGTGACAATGCACGCATTTGCTCTCGGCAGTGCGATGGAAACGCTGCGGATTGGCCCCAAAGAGCAAAACGGCCGCGTTGGTGGGCCTTCCGCCGTCCAGGAGATTCAGATGGGTGAGCAGCGCCTTGGTGGCGGTATTGGATTTGAGCGGAAAGCCACGCTCGCGGCGGGCGGTCTCCAGGAACCAGTCGATGCGTTTGCGGGAGAGGTTGGCCAGGGTGGCTTTGTCGCACGCGGATGTATCGAACGGCGGGACGCGCAGCGCGCCTATGTCATCCAGATAGTCCACGAGGCTGGCGTAGACCTCGGCGGTCAGAGCGCTGACGTTATCGACACGGCGACGGATCAATGCGCCGCCGACTTTGCGAACAAGCGTCTTCATCCTGGTGGCGCGTCTTTTTTCGTCGGCACCCCAGACATAAATCAGCCGGGTCTTGCCCAATTGGGTGGCGTGGATGTACTCACGTTCCGTCGCGGAAACGCCTTGCGGGTCTTCGTTGCCGTATTCATAACCAAAGAGGCCCACGTAGATGTCGCAACGTTCGACTTCCTCCAGATAGACCTGATCGGCGCGACGGTCACTGGCCGGAAGTTCCTCGAACAGGAAAATCTCGGAAACAAAACGGCGCAGGACGGCATCGCCGAGCAGAAATGCCTTCAGGTCCAAT
>JAYELV010000383.1:0-6907 GCA_034717755.1 Pseudomonadota bacterium
AGAAACTCCTGTGGCAACAGTGACAGATAGGCTGTCAGCCCGAAACAGAGCCAGAAAGAGATGCGCCACAGCATTTTTATTGTCGTACCATTTCTTGTTCTCTCGAGACTGCGCGATGACCAATATCTGTACGAAAATAGCAGTTTTTCCAGCTAATTCGTGATGCCAGTTCATAGGCGCGTTTTTGCGCCTCGGTGACACTCTCTCCAAGGGCAGTAGCGCAGAGCACGCGTCCGCCGGACGTCACGACATTCCCATTCTGTTCGGAGGTTCCCGCATGAAAGATTTTCTCCCCCTCCACATCATGCTCAGGCAGGCCATGAATCACGTCGCCGCTTTGATAGCTGCCCGGATAGCCGCCGGCGGCTAGAACAACGCCGACAGCGGCGCGGCTATCCCATTCGGTTTGTTGTTGATCCAGCGTTCCCTCGATTGCCGCCAGGCAATGAGCGACCAGGTCTGATTTCATGCGCAGCATGATCGGCTGGGTTTCAGGATCGCCAAAGCGACAGTTGTATTCGAGAACCTTTGGAATGCCGTCGCTGTCAATCATGACGCCGGCATAGAGAAAGCCCGTGTAGGGATGGCCGTCTGCAGCCATGCCCTCGACTGTTGGGATGATCACTTCATGCATGATGCGCCGGTGCATCTCATCGGTAACCACCGGAGCCGGGGAGTAGGCGCCCATGCCGCCAGTATTGGGACCTGTGTCGCCGTCATGCGCCGCCTTGTGATCCTGGCTCGAGGCCATTGGCAGGATGTTTTTGCCGTCTGCCATGACAATAAAGCTGGCTTCTTCGCCGTGTAGAAATTCCTCGATGACGACGCGGTGGCCGGCATCGCCAAAACTGTTTCCACTGAGCATATCGCGTACTGCGGTTTCCGCTTCCTGCATCTCCTGTGCGATGATCACGCCTTTTCCAGCAGCAAGACCATCGGCCTTGATGACGATGGGGACGCCAACCTGGTGCAGGTAGTGAATAGCATCATCGACATCGGTAAAATTGCCATAAGCTGCAGTGGGGATGTTATGGCGCGCCAGGAACTCTTTGCTGAAGGCTTTAGAGCCTTCGAGTTGCGAGGCATCCTGAGTCGGGCCAAAGCATTTCAGGCCCTGCTCCTGAAAGGCATCGACGATGCCGGCAACCAGGGGGATTTCAGGGCCAACGATCGTGAGGCCGATATCTTTGCTTTTTGCAAATTCGATCAGGGAAGCGATCTCTGTGACCTTGATGTCGACATTCTCCATGCTGGTTTCCAGAGCTGTACCGGCATTGCCCGGAGCGACATAAATTTTGTCTGCAAGTGGAGATTGCGCCGCCTTCCAGGCCAGTGCATGTTCACGGCCGCCTGAGCCGATGATCAGAATGTTCATAGTGTGGGTTGCTCTGATGGTTGTGATTTCTCAATAACTCTGTGCAGGGAAGCAGGGTTGGGACTTGCTTTTCAGGGCTGTATAAAACAGGGATGTTTTATCAGAGCTTACAGGGATGTATTCACGCGTCCCTGAAAGGCTGGTCCTGACCCTGCGCAAACTCAGATAATACACTGGATTATTGAGAAGTTACTGATGGTTCTCTGAGGTTTTTGATTCAGCGGGTTATTCTACGTGCTTCTGAGATTCTATGCCAAACTACTCGAGTTTTTTGATGCTCTCGAGGACCTCCTTACGCAGATCATTAATGGCGTTATCGATTGCAGCGACAGCGCTTTCATCTCCCCCCAGACCCTGCCAGTTCTCTCTCCAGCTGTCGAAGAGGTGTTGCGTCTGCTGCTGCAGCTGCGCAGGCATCAGCATGCTGAGGTCGCGCAGCACCAGCACTTCAACCCAGCCGCTGCGCGGGTTTCCCTGCTGCAGGTCCTTGTCGTAGTGGGCCAGATAGGAGATGCGCTGCAGTTCACCGATATGCAGCAGCATCTCGAATCCTGCGAAACGAATATTGCGGTTCTCTTCAGTTTGTTCATTGCGCCAGGTGTTGTACCCCAGGGCGCTGAAGGCGACGAACAGGCTGATGATGGCAAGTGAGTTTCTTTTAAGTTGTTGACGAAGCATGTTGGTTGTTTTCCTTCGGACGGATGACTGGTGGATGCAACTTGTCGAGCGGTATCGACAGGCCGTTCTCCTGTACCACGCGTGCATGACGGCGCATGAGTTCCCTGGCCGATTTGACCCCGCAGGAGTGTGCAATGATACCAACTTCCCTGACCATGTTGTTGATATAGTCGGCAACGCGGATTTTCTTGGTTTCAGGATGGAGCCCTTTCTGCAGCTTGGGATCGTGGGTAGTAATTCCGGTCGGGCAGCTGTTTTTATTGCACTGCAGCGCCTGAATGCACCCCAGCGAGAACATGAAGCCACGTGCGGAGGTAATAAAATCGGCGCCGATGCAGAGCGCCCAGGCCACATCTGCCGGATTCACAAGCTTGCCGGATGCAATCACCTTGATCCTGTTGCGCAAGTCATGCTTATTGAGGTGGTCAACCAGCATCGGCAGGCTCTCGCGTAGAGGCAGCCCCATGTCATCGATGAGCGGCATCGGCGCAGCTCCCGTGCCTCCGTCAGCGCCGTCGACGGTGATGAAATCCGGTGCAAACTCCACTCCCATGCTGTCAATCTCTGCAAACAGCTCATTGAGCCAGGCATCACCGCTGATTACGGCCTTGAAGCCTACGGGCTTTCCTGTGACCTGGCGAATATGATGAATCATATTCAGCAGATCCCGGTTGCAGCTAATGTCAAGGTGGCGATTGGGGCTGATGGCATCCTCTCCTGCGTGAATGCCTCGAATCTCCGCGATCTCCTGCGTCACCTTGCCGCCGGGAAGAATGCCGCCCTTGCCGGGTTTTGCTCCCTGGCTGAGCTTGATTTCAAACATCCTCACAGCTTCATGAGCAGCAGCCTGTTTGAGCTTTTCATCGCTGAGGTTTCCTTCAAGATCACGTACGCCATTTTTTGCGGTACCGATCTGGTAAACAATATCGCAGCCACCCTCGAGATGATAGGGGGATAGCGCGCCCTCGCCGGTATTCATCCAGCAGCCGGCTCTGGCGGCTCCCATCGAGAGCGCTTGCACTGCAGGAACCGAGATGGCGCCGAAACTCATACCCGAGATGTTGTACAGGGAACTGGTTGTATAGGGCGACCGGGCATATCCCTCTCCGATGGTGATAGGGCCGGGTTCGACAGCGTCCACACCCAGTGTCGGAAAGGGACAGTTCACAAAAAGTACGGTTCCGGGAAGTGACAGATCTCGGGTTGAGCCAAAAGCAACGGTATTGTCCATGTTCTTGGCGGCACGATAGATCCAGGAGCGCTGGGCGCGATTGAAGGGCAGCTCCTCACGCTCCATGGCGAAAAAATATTGTCGAAAAAACTCGCCCAGATGCTCGAACAGGTAGCGAAAGCGGCCTATCACAGGGTAGTTTCTACGAATCGCCTGTTCGGTCTGGGTGACATCCTTGATATAGGCAAAGATGACCCATAGCACACCCAGGCCAATCACGAAAATAAACAGTGAGGAGAGGAACAGCAGCGCCTGCAAAGCGATGGAGTTGGTTTCAAGCATGACTGTTATACCGGTTTCGTTGGATTGATTGGCATACTAATAACGAACCTGGAGAGGGGGAAGATATTACGCACAATTTGTTTTCGTAGCATGTGTTGATCTTGCGGCCAGTTTGGAGATCTCACGCTTCTCCTTTATGCTTCCTCTTTAGCCTAGACGTAAACCATACTGATTGCTACCTGCAAATTTCTAATCGGGTGCAAGTACATTCTCAATAACTCCGTGCATTTCGCGGTCAGATGACCGCTCCCACAACAATTGCTGACCGCAAACGTAGGAGTGGTCTTCTGACCACGATTGACAAGAGCAGTCACTCTACTGCATTCATGGAGTTATTGAGAGATTACGATGTTACGAGCACAACATTTTACCTGAACATAATAAACGAGAATCATCATGACAGAGAAAACCAGCTGTTGCGAAACAGGCAGTGATTGCTGTGAGATTGAATCACCGCAGCAGGAGAAATCGGACGAACATCGTCAGCGTGTACGCAAAGCCTATGCCGCGGTCGCGCAGGCGAATGATGAAGAAGCAGCATGCGGCATCGCCTCGAGTTGCTGCGGCGTCTCCGATGACCTCGCCATCAACACATTGATATCGACTCGTCTGGGTTATACACAGTCAGAGCTGGAGAGCATCCCCTCAGGTGCTGATATGGGACTGGGATGCGGCAACCCCAAAGCCATCGCCGCGCTGCAGCCGGGTGAAGTGGTCGTGGATCTTGGTTCCGGTGGCGGTTTCGACTGCTTTCTGGCCGCCGCTGAAGTCGGCGGTAGCGGCAGGGTCATCGGTGTCGATATGACGCCTGACATGATTAGCAAGGCGCGTAGCAATGCCGGCAAGGGAGGCTACGCCAATGTGGAGTTCCGCCTTGGCGAGATCGAATTTCTGCCTATTGCCGATGCAAGCGCCGATGTCATCATCTCCAACTGCGTCATCAATCTCTCCCCGGACAAGGCGCAGGTCTTTCGAGACGCTTTTCGTATACTGAAGCCCGGTGGCCGTCTGGCGATCTCAGATGTGGTAGCAACTGTAGAATTGCCTCAAGAGATGCGAAATGATGCTGATCTTGTAGCCGGCTGCATGGGCAATGCCTCGCTGATCGATGATTTGGAGGATATGATGCGGGATGCGGGCTTTAGTGACATTCAGATTCAGCCGAAGGATGAGTCCCGCGACTTCATTCGCGACTGGGCGCCCGGTAGCGGCGTCGAGGAGTACGTGGTGTCCGCCACCATCGAGGCGGTCAAACCGTAATCTCTTCTGGACATTTGAATACAATGAGCTATGTTTTATAGAGAGAATCCTATTTGCGTATATAGCTTCTAAAGGAGAACATCATGTCAGACGGTCAATACATCGTACTCAGGGCGAGGGATAATTTTGTTCCCACCTTTGATAACCTGGGGGCATCGCGTGGATCTGCCGGAGTCACTCCTGCTGCAGGCCCGGTTGAAGAGATAGAGATCAGTGAAGTCAGTCTGAGCAAGCGGGAGATGGGGGATTTGCGAAGGGATCCGAACACCATGGCCATCGCTCCGCCGATGCCGCTGAAACTCATCGAACCACAGGCCTCTGCAGATAGCAATACGGCTGATACAGGTTCCACGACCTGGGGGGTTGAAGCGGTGGGTGCGCTTGCTAGCAGCTACGACGGCAGCGGCGTTTCCGTGGCGGTGCTCGATACCGGGATCGATCTGTCGCACCCGGCTTTTGCCGGTGCGGCAATTACACGCAAAAACTTCACCACCGAGGGTGACGACGATATTCATGGTCATGGTACGCATTGTGCAGGCACCATTTTTGGCCGGGATGTCAACGGTGTCCGCATTGGTGTCGCCAGGGGTGTGTCCCATGCGTTGATTGGCAAAGTGCTTGGCGAAGGGCAGGGGTCATCCGCCACTCTCGCCAATGCCATCAACTGGGCGGTGGAAAACGGCGCCAATGTCATCTCCATGTCGCTGGGTATCGATTTTCCGGGGTTTGTCGATTTTCTCGTCAACCAGCAGGGTATGGATATCAACCCTGCGACCTCGATCGCACTGGAAGCCTATCGGTCGAATATCAATCTCTACAGCGCCTTGACCACCATGTTGCAGGCGAGAAATCCCTATGCCCATGGCGCGGTTATCGTGGCAGCGTCAGGCAATGAGAGCAACCGTCCGCAGTATGAAATTGCGGTGGCGCCGCCTGCTGCCGGCAATGGCGTGATCTCTGTCGGCGCACTTCAGCAGGGCAGCAGTGGGTTGTCGGTGGCCTCATTCTCCAATACGCAGTGCAATGTCTCTGCGCCTGGAGTTGCGGTCTCATCTGCGGCATTGGGTGGCGGCCTGGTGAGCTGGAATGGCACCAGCATGGCGACGCCCCATGTGGCGGGAATTGCTGCATTATGGGCGCAAAAAGAGTTGCAGGAGAGTGGCAGGATCACTACGCAGAATATGACGGCCAGGATTCTGGCGATGTCGACACGCAGCGGAATGGCTCCGGGGGCGGAATTGGAGGATATCGGCAACGGCATCGTGCAGGCGCCCTGATCGGAACTTTCATTAACTCTATGCTTAATTTAAATCTGTGCAATAAGCGACAACGCATTGCGTCTTCCCATGCGGCGCAATGCGCTGTCGCTTATTGCGCCCTACGCATATGATGTTCCCTCGCTACGACCCCTATTCCCGGACAGGCTCTTTGCGATCGAGTTCATATATGGCTTCAAACTTGGCAGCAGGCATACAGTAACTGTCTGCCCCCGCTTCATCATTGGAGACAATATAGTCACCGGTTCTGTAGTGGGATATTCCCTCTTTAGTCTGTACGCCTCCATCCTGTGTGGCTTTTTCCGCCCATACAGGCGCGTTCTTGGTGTAGACGCCCGGATGTAACATGCGGTAGGTTTTTGAAAAGCTTTCGGCATCGACTGTGTAGGTCTCTCCCTGGTTATTCACGATCCAGTCGTCCTTTTTACACCGCTGTTCCGCTCCCCACTTATGATATGTGAAGCCCTCTGTCTGCAGGCTCAACTGCACGGCAATAATGAACGTATCTGCTTTTTTTCGGTATCGATTTCTCATTAGCAATTGCGCCTGATTTCTGCCCCCTCATCCTAACCTTCTCCCCAGGGAGAAGGGACTTTACAGTCCAGGTAATGTCTCAATAACCCCGTGCAGGAAAGTAGGGTTGGGGGTTGCCTTTCAGGGCTTCCGCCGAATAAATGCTCCTGCGTTTCCGGCACTTCCGCCATCCATGGCGGTCGAAAACAGGGATGTTTTATCAGAGCTTACAGGGATGTATTCACGCGTCCCTGTAAGGCTGCCCCAAGCCTGCGCAGATTCAAAGAATGC
>JAYELV010000384.1:0-1570 GCA_034717755.1 Pseudomonadota bacterium
AGGCTGATTTCGGACTTTCGCAACAGGATGCAGAAACAGTGACCGGCAGTCGTGAGCTGGCTGACTATTTCGAGACTGCAGCAACCATTGGCGGTGATGCCAGGATTGCAGTCAACTGGGTCATGGGCGAACTCTCGGCAGGCCTGAATAAAGCGGGTGTAGATATCTCCGCCTCACCGGTCCCGGCAGAGGAGTTCGGCGGTTTGATCAAACGCATGGCGGACAATACCATCTCCGGAAAAATCGCCAAGGAGGTGTTTGAGGCGATGTGGAGTGGCGATGGCAGTGCGGACGACATCATCGAAGCAAAGGGATTGAAACAGATTACCGACAGCGGCGCCATCGAGGCAGTCGTCGATGAAGTTATCGCTAACAGCGCACAGCAGGTGGACAACTATCGTCAGGCGGATGCGGAGAAACAACCGAAGATGCTGGGCTATTTCGTCGGCCAGGTGATGAAGGCATCCAAAGGCAAGGCCAATCCGCAGCAGGTGAATGCGTTGCTGCGGGAGAAACTCTCGGGTTGATTCTCTCTGTTTTTTTATCCACAGATGAACACAGATAGACACAGATTATTGACCACGAAAGGAAGAAATGTCTCAATAATCCCGTGTGCTCGTTCCTCGGCATATCCTATGGACTGCGAGAGAAGCTCACAGGTTGATTCTCGTTACTCACTCCTCAGCACTCACTCCTCAGTCCTCAGGAACAGCAGGGTATAGTCATCCAGCAACTGTTTTGCCTGCTGTTTTTGCTGCGGGGTCATGATGCGTGACATCTCCATGGCGCCATCGGTTGCCAGCTTGTAGCCGCCTTGTGAAGAGAGCATGAACCAGGCATATGCTGTTTGCGGGTTGTGCGCAACTCCCTGTCCCAGTTTGTACATCTCCCCCAGCATGAACTGGGATGTCGGCTCTCCCTGTTCTGCGCTGGAACGCCAGATCTCCATTGCCTTGTTGTAATCCTGCTTCCATCCCTCCTCGGGGCCAAATACCGTACCGCCATAGTAATATTTGAGCGCCAGCAGGTTTTGTGCGGGCAGGTGGCCCTTTGCTGAAGCCTCTCCCCACCACCTGGCGCTCTGCGATGCATCTGCTGCAACCCCCTTGCTGTGGTCATAGAGTTCACCAAGAATGGTTTGAGCATTCAGGTCACCCCCTTCAGCCGCGCTGGTGCATGGCGTGACTGCCTCACTGTAGGAGGCGCCATCGAACAGCTTGGTGCACAGTGAAGCCGCAGTCCCGGCGCTCACTGTGGAAGAGAGAAAAATACCCGACATCAGTATCAGAGCCAATCTATTCATAAATTCACCGTGTTCAAGTCAGCCCCGTAGGGCGCAATAAGCGCAGCGCATCACGCCGCATGTCTCAGTCCTCGCTACTCGCTACTCGCTACTCGCTACTCGCTACTCGCTACTCGCTACTCGCTACTCGCTACTCGCTACTCGCTACTCGCTACTCAGTACTTTGTTATCGAGCATTGCCACTCCATCCACGAGTTTCAGGCGGCCTTCAGCATACCACTTTACGGCCCGGGGATAGAGAATGTGCTCCTGCTTGAGCACACGCTG
>JAYELV010000385.1:0-3787 GCA_034717755.1 Pseudomonadota bacterium
CCAACCAGCTCCTTGTCGATATAGAGCTGCGGAAAGGTTGGCCAGTCAGCATAGCGGGGAAGATTCTCAAAGACCTCCGGGTCGGCCAGCACGTTGACATAGGCAAATTTAATGCCGCAATCCTGCAGCGCCGCAGCGGTACGTGAAGAAAAACCACATTGAGGAAATTGAGGAGTCCCCTTCATGTAGAGAATGACCGGGTTGCTTTCAACCTGTTCTTTGATACGTTTTAGGACATCCATACTCTTTACCTGAATAATTGAAAAAATTTTGAAGAAAAATTTCGTGGATAAGCAGCAGCGCATCCATCTTCAGAATATTGGGGATACCGGAAGAAAAATCAACCCCGGTTTATTCGTCATTGCGAGGAGCCTCAGCGACGCGGCAATCTCCTTGAGATTGCCGCGCTGCGTTCGACTATTGAGATGTCACGAGTGATCCAGATTCCTCTGCAACCAGTACTCAAATACCGCCAGGTGCCACAATTTACTCCCCTGGATGCGGGTATGGTGCATTTCAGGCGCCGACAGCAGCATATCAATATACTTTCGATTGAAAAGCCCCCGCTGACGACATGCCTGTGAATCCAGGATATCGCGCATAAATTCAAGAAAATCACCACGCACGTATTTGAGCGCCGGCATGGGGAAATAGCCCTTGGGCCGGTCGATGACTGCATCCGGCACGATTCCGCGGGCAATCATCTTCAACGGATACTTGCCATCCTGTTTGAGACGAAATTGCGGAGGACTTTTGGCTGCAACCTCGACCAGCTGATGATCGAGAAACGGCACCCTCGCCTCCAGCCCCCATGCCATGGTCATGTTGTCCACCCGTTTGACCGGATCGTCGACGATCAGCGTGGTGACATCAAAGCGCAGCGCCTGGTCGAGAAAAGAGTCAGCCTGCGGTTCACCGAGCCGCTGCGCAACATAATCTCCGGTGATATCCGCAACCTTGCATGCAGATGAAACCATGCGCAGATATTCATCATGATCACGATCAAAATAGTGCCTGCGAAAACGCTCCAGGGCGCTGCCCTGCTCCGCCTGCATGCGCGCATACCAAAAATAGCCGCCGAATACCTCATCGGCGCCCTGCCCGGACTGCACCACCTTGATCTGTTTAGACACCTGTTCAGAAAGCAGATAGAAGGCAATGGCATCCTGGCCAAACATCGGCTCCGCCATGGCGTCAACCGCCTCCGGCAGGCGCCTCAACACATCCTCGTTAGGAATCAGAAACTTGTGGTGGCGTGGCTGATAACGTTCGACAACCTGATCAGAGTATTCAAATTCGCTACCCTTCTCTTCGGGCTGATCCTCGAAGCCTATCGAGAATGTGCGGATATCCGATATTCCCAGCTCAGCCAGCAGCGCCACCAGCAAACTGGAATCCAGTCCGCCCGAGAGCAGCACACCGACAGGAACATCCGCGACATCATTTCGCCGTTTGACAGCCGTGCGCAGCGCCGCATGAATGGCATCGATCCACTCATCTTCGCTGAGTTGCTGTTCAGGGCGTGTTGCATCCAGCCGCCAGTAGCGGCGTTGACGCATTTTACCAGTTGCATCCACAGTAAGACTGCAGCCCGGCTCCACTTTGCGAACTCCTTCGATAATGGTTCGCGGCGCAGGGACAACGGCGTGCAGAGTAAACTGGAAATGCAGCGCCTCGGTATCGATGGTCCGATTCACATCACCTGCAGCAAGCAGCGCCTGGGTATTCGAGGCGAAGCGAAAACGCTGTTGATCCAGCGAGTAGTAGAGTGGCTTGATGCCAAAACGGTCACGCGCCGCAAACAGCTGCTGCTGCTTTTGATCCCAGATGACAAAAGCAAACATCCCGATCAGATGTTCAGGACAGTTTTCACCCCATTCACTGTACGCCTTGAGGATAACCTCGCTATCGCCATCGGAGAAAAAACTGTAGCCCTTGCTTTGCAGTTGCTGGCGCAGCTCCCGATAGTTGTAGATGGCGCCGTTGAATACCAGCGTCAGCCCCAGCTCCTCGTCAACCATCGGCTGATGGGATTTTTGTGAAAGATCGATAACCGCCAGGCGGCGATGTCCAAATCCCACATTTTCACGCAGGAACAAACCCTTGTCATCCGGGCCACGCCGCGCAAGCCTCGCATTCATGCGCTCCAGTACAGTGCGGTCAACAGCGCGCTGATCGAAACGAAATTCCCCACATATTCCACACATAGAACTTAAAACCGTAAATTCTCAAAAAGTCCGTGCATTGCATTGAGCCTGTGCAGGGCTGGAACCTGCCTTGAAAAGCAAGTCCCAACCCTGCTCACATGCACGGGTTTATTGAGCAATGACCTAAAACCTAAAACCTAAAACTTAAAACCTATCTGGACAATAAGCGGAAAATGCCCTAGAATATTAGAGTCTACTAATATTCTTTAATCACACATGCCAGGTGATATAAAAGAGATGTTTCCACTATACAGGAGAAATATTATGCCGAAGAGAATTCGCTATTTTCTGCTGGCCTGCCTGCTGCTGCCGTCTGCAGCATTCGCAGATGTCATAATTCTGGTGCATGGTTACCTCACCAACGGCATTACATGGGACCGAAGCGGCATCGTTTCCACCATGGAGGCGCATGGATGGCATGATGGAGGTCCGCTGATGGCAAGCTATCCAGCATCACCAGTTATACAGGGCGTCAACACCATCTATGTCGTTGAGCTACCCTTTAATGCACCCTTGATGGTGCAGTCAGACATACTGCAGGAGCAGTTGCAAAAAGCGCAAATACGGCATCCTGACGAAAAATTCACGCTGGTCGGACACTCCGCAGGCGGTGTTGTAGCGCGTATGACGCTGGTGCGCTACGGTGCTCAGAAAATCACTCATCTGATCACCATTGCCTCCCCTCACCTGGGCACACCACGCGCACTCGATGGCCTGAAAATCACCCGCAGCCATGGTCCATTCAATATCGTCAAAAGGATTGCGGGCGGTGATGCCTATAATGCAGCATCACACTCGCGTGCTCTTTTTGCCGACCTGCTTCCCGCTCGCCCGGGCACCGAGCTTTTCTGGCTCAACAACCAGCCACATCCGGATATCAGCTACACATCCGTGATTCGCGCCGATCGAGACAGTATCGTTCCCTCCGCCAGCCAGGACATGAACCTGGTGCCTGCGCTCGAGGGTAAATCAGCGATATATCTCACCCCCGGCTCACACTACCTCAAGTCATTTGACGGGCGTGTGGTGCTGTCACTGCTCGATCAGAATTGATACATTTCACCAGCGGAGGCTGGTAAATTTTCAATAATCCGTGTGCAATCGCGGCCAGATGTGGTCGTGGTTTTTGCACAACCTTCGGCCCGCCTGTCACTGAGTTCATGATGGTTGAGTTGATCTAAATCAACTGTTTGCTATTTAACCAAATACTTATATACAAAACTCGCTTCAAAATCCTTCCCCCAACACTCGCGGATACCCCAGTAACACTGCGATTTCCTGATTTTTTTCCAATAATTCAGAGGAGTCGGTCCACTTCCAGCCTGAGAATTCGCAATTTACTCCCCTACGCATCTGTGCGACTATCTCTATGTCATATTTCTGTCACACTTAAAAGTATAATTAATAATTCAGAGGAGATTTCACTGATGCATGTGGGAAAACGTTGTGGTCTTTTACAATCATGCCGGCTCGGGCTTCCAAAACTCTGTATCGCACTACAAATTATCTTTGTAACAGCCTTGACCTCTTACATCGTCTACCTGTTTGTGACCCAGACAATCTCTTATTAAAGATTTATC
>JAYELV010000385.1:3887-6898 GCA_034717755.1 Pseudomonadota bacterium
TTTACAATCATGCCGGCTCGGGCTTCCAAAACTCTGTATCGCACTACAAATTATCTTTGTAACAGCCTTGACCTCTTACATCGTCTACCTGTTTGTGACCCAGACAATCTCTTATTAAAGATTTATCCAAAAAGTAAGCATCACCTCCTGAAAACAGACTGCTGTCTATTAACCAGCATTTTTTTTCATGACACCCTCCCCTGCGTGCTATTGGCGGCCTGCACCGCCGATGACGCCATCACCTGTTTGTCACCTCTGTAGTGCTCGTGTTAAATTACAGACTTCCAGGCGCAGCGATCATACTCGATACGCTTCGCGCCTTAGGAGTTGTCCAGAAATAAGTTGCCGATATCGCGCAGCAATGTTGTTCGTATTCAAGGCGTAGCAAGAAGCGCATAGCAGGGTTATGTAACTCTTGCTGCAAAGCTTCCGCTCCCAGCTCACGCCCCTGACCTACATCCATGTAGGCCACGCTGAAGACGGACAACAGGGCAAGCAGGATCGGTAAGTTATTTTTGGACACCTCCTTAGCACATCCTATTGACTTTTCTATTGCACAGACATACTGAGGGATGAGGCAGCAGCCCTATTTCAATAATTCATAGTTTCACGAATTCAAAAACTCATGACACAAAACATCTATATATCAGGCGCGGAACTCAGCAGCGGCAAGTCCGTCATTGTGCTCGCAATGATGGAATTCCTCTCCGGGCATCACAGCAAGGTCGGTTTTTTCAGACCAGTCATCCGCTCTGGCGAACAGCATGACCCTCTCATTCAGCTGATCGCAGAGCGCTACCAGCTGGATCTGGCATATGAGGAGATGTACGGCTGCAGCAGCGATGAAGCGCGCGAACTGGTAACAGCGAATCGCGATGACGAGTTGTTGAAAAGAATCCTGGCAAAGTACCGCAGCCTGCAGGCAAAGTGCAACCTGGTGTTGTGCGCCGGTACAGACTACAGGGATGGACATGCGACGCTGGAATTTGATTTCAACAGCGATGTCGCCAACAATCTGGGCTGCTCTATCCTGCCCGTGGTGCGCGGCATCGATCGCAGCAACAGTGAAATCATCAATGCCGCCGGCGGCTTTCTGAAATCCCTGCAGGAGCGCCATTGCGACATTCTGGCAACCGTCATCAACAGTATCCCTCGCGACCAGCTCGAGAGACTGAAGGCACAGCTTGAAAAATCCCCGCTGGCTGACTCCCCGATTTATTTGATACCGCAGGAACCGCTGCTCTCTAAACCAACGATCGCTGATATTGCGCGTCATCTTGAGACGCATGTCATCTATGGAGATACGACCGGGCTGAATCGTATCGTGCAGAACTACAAGGTGGCAGCCATGCAGGCGCCGGATTTTCTCGATCATGTCGAGGAGGGCAGCCTTATCATCACCCCTTCTGACCGGGCCGATATTATTCTGGCGTGTTTCCTCTCCCACCCCTCGACGGCCTATCCACAGATATCCGGCCTGCTGCTGACAGGCGGGCAAAAACCAGACCCCCGGATAACCAAACTGATGGCGGGACTTGGCAAGCCTCCCTTCGCCATTCTCGGCGCAGCAACCGATACCTTTACCACCGCGATGAACGTAAGCCGTATCACCGCCGAACTATCGGTGGAAAATGAACACAAGATCGCCGCCGCTTTAGGCATCGTCGAAGCCAATGTCGATTTGCAGCAACTGCAGCAGCTGCTATCAACCAGGCGCAGCACCCGCGTGACACCGCTGATGTTCGAATACGAACTGCTACAGCGGGCCAAGGCGCAACAGCAGCACATCGTGTTGCCGGAAGGCAGCGAAGAGCGCATCCTGCGCGCCGCCGAGATCCTTTCACTGCGCGGAGTTGCACAGCTGACACTGCTGGGCAACAGCGACGAAATAAAGCAGAAAATCCAGGCTCTGGGGCTGCGCCTGGAGAAGGTCAATATCATCGATCCGCTGCAATCAGAGCTTCGTTCGCAGTATGCTGAAAGCTATTTCCAGCTGCGCCAGCACAAGGGCATCTCGCTTGATATGGCTTGTGACACCATGGCGGATGTCAGCTATTTCGGCACCATGATGGTTCACCATGGTCACGCCGACGGCATGGTCTCCGGCTCTGTCCACACCACGCAACACACTATCCGTCCATCGTTTGAGATCATTAAAACCAAACCGGGCATCACCATCGTCTCCAGCGTTTTCCTGATGTGCATGGCGGATCGTGTACTGGTGTACGGTGACTGTGCGGTAAATCCGGATCCGAATGCCGAACAACTGGCAAACATCGCCATCAGCTCGGCTGAAACCGCACAGATGTTTGGCATCGAGCCGCGTATCGCCATGCTCTCCTACTCCACCGGGGAATCCGGCAAGGGTGAAGCCGTGAACGAAGTGCGTGAGGCCACGCGACTGGCTAAGTCGATGCGTCCGGACCTCAAGATCGAAGGACCCATGCAGTATGATGCTGCGGTTGACGCCGGGGTCGCCAGGACAAAACTGCCCGGCAGCGAGGTGGCGGGCAGCGCCACCGTGTTTATCTTCCCCGACCTCAATACCGGCAACAACACCTACAAGGCGGTGCAACGCTCCTCCGGAGCCGTGGCCATCGGACCTGTTTTGCAGGGACTCAACAAACCTGTCAATGACCTCAGCCGTGGCTGCAGCGTAACGGATATTGTCAATACCGTTGCCATCACTGCCGTTCAGGCACAGACTGAATCAGCGTAAATAATGCTTGCCACCAACTCCGAAAAGCCGCTTCCCGGCAGACTCAAAGTCAAGAGTGACAGTGCGAGTTTTCATTCCACAATATAAATGTAAAAAGATGATCGCACTCAGTCGATGTTCGACACAAAATCCACCACGATAGCTGCTTCGTGCAATAAGATAAATCGTAATTTCTCAATAACTCCGTGCAGAAAAGCAGGGTTGGGACTTGCTTTTCAGGGCTTCCGCCGAATAAATGCTCCTGCGTTTTCGGCACTTCCGCCATCCATGGCGGTCGAAAACAGGGATGTTT
>JAYELV010000386.1:0-6845 GCA_034717755.1 Pseudomonadota bacterium
CCCGCCTTTTGCGGAGGAATGACATTGATGATATCGCCCTTGAGCGTATCCATCTCGCCTTCAACCGTCATGTCAGCTTTACTGACAGCAGAGATCTTGCCGCCCGTGGTGCTGCTGAGCCATTCGATCATGCTGTTGTCGGTCTCATAGCCGTAGTGACGTTTCCAGCCCTGGGTGAAGAGCCCCTGCTTGGAGAACTTCTCCTTCTGATCCATGATGATGATCTTGGACTTGGGCTTGTTGGCCTTCAGGTACATCGCGATCTGGGAGGCGCGCTCATACGGTCCGGGAGGACAACGGAAGGGATTGGTTGGAGGAACGATAACAACAACACCGCCATCCTTCATCGCCGCCAGTTGGTCACGCAACGTGGCTGTTTGCTCACCACCGTCCCAGGCATGCGGAATCTTGTCGACGATGCTTTCGTCATAACCTTCATAGGCATCCCACTTGTAAGAGATCCCGGGTGAGACGATACAGCGGTCATATGGGAAGCTCTTGCCTCCTTCCGTGGTCACAACCTTCTTACCGGCATCGATTGCCGAGACGCGATCAGTGACAACAGTGACGCCGTGCTTCTTGAGACCATCGTAGGTGAAACCGATCGAGTCCAGGGTACGCTCGCCGCTGATCACTTCGTTGCTCATGAAACCTGTATGGTAGGTCTTCTTGGGCTCGATCAGGGTCACTTCGACGGATGGATCCATCAGGCGGATATATTTAGCGGCTGTAGCGCCACCCATACCACCACCCACGACAACAACCTTCTTGGATGCGCCGCCGATTGCAAATGGCGTATAGGCAGCAACGGAGGCTGCTGCCATGGATGCGCCGCTGACTTTTAAAAAATTTCTACGGGTAATTTTACTCATTTCACTTCTCCTCTTACTTGCTGCCGGCACTGGCGTAGAAATTAAGGAGCGCCTCCATACCGGCATCACCCTCCTTCTTGTTTAACTTCTTGATCTTCTTTTTCATCTTCTTTCCCATTTCACGCGTACCTGCATGATAGTCACTCAAGGTATACTCGAGATAGGGTGTCCACTGACCCGCCAGAATTCCGGAGTCATCTTCAGCCGAGGTAGCGCCCTCTGCGTGGCACTTCTCACAATACTTGTCGTGAAACTTGGCGCCTTTAGTGGCAAGTTTGGCATCAAACTCCTGCTTGGCGGCAACCGGCTTCTGCTTGGCGAAGAATTCACCCATCTGGTCAAACTGCTCATCGGAGTAACCCTTGGCGATGCGCCCCATGACAGTGGAGGCAATCGAGCCATCCTTATAGCCCTTCATCGTCTCGGTAATATACTCCTGTGACGCGCCGGCGATAGTTGGTGTTGCCGGACCGGTACTGTTGCCGTTGAAGCCATGACAACCTGCACAGGTGTAGCTGATCGCATCAGCACTGGCGCCACCCGCTGTTGCTGCGCCACTCAGCAGCATTCCACTCGTCAACACCGCTGCTGACATCATTTTTATCTTAGCACCCATAATTCCTCCGTACTTTTAAGATAGTAAAGTGAGACGGTATTTTATGTCTCTTCAGAAGACCCCACCTGGAATCACCTGAATGGCGCTGGTGGCGCCGTCAAAATCATATCCATTTTTACACAGCAGAAGACAGAAGCAATCCTGACAATAATCCACTGTAACAATCCTCCAAAATTGCGAAACTTGTTAGTTTTAGAACCATCCTTTCAGGCAGGATTCTGTTTCAAAGTTGCAAAATTTCACGCTCTATTCATGAGCGCGGACGCAAACAGTAACAAACGGATTGATTTTTTTCAATCATATTTTTTATCAGCCGATAAATATAGAGTGTTATTCGCAAAGCATTAGTATTTAAGGGTTTTCTAATGTTTATTTAAAATGTTTAAACTATTGCAAATTCGCATTCTTCCGGTATTCTTGCACAACGGAGTCCATGCTATAGTTATGCTATTAAGACTCACAATCGGAGAGCAGTTAGCAGAAATCTTCGCGTAAAGACGCTACTCATAAATGCCGATATGCGATGAGCTTGAATCAAGCGGCTCACTCTGATCTTTAACGCATTCCAACACTTGTAATATCAGGAGAACAATTGATGCAAACCAATATTAAACGCCGAATTTTCCTCAAAGGATCCGCCGCTTCAGGTGTCATGGGCGCCGCGGTCACCGCAGGTCTGTTGACACCGCAGGCGCTGCTTGCAGAATGGAACGAGGCCGCTTTCAAGGAGAAAGATGTTACTGCCGCTATCAAAGGCATGACAGGCTCTGACTCCAGTGAAGAGAGCGACAAGATCCACATCAAGGCGCCTGATATCGCCGAAAACGGTGGTGTTGTCCCTGTATCCATCACCAGCGACATCGAAGGCACCACCGACATTCTGATTCTGGCTCCGAATAACCCTGTTCCAATGGTTGCCGCATTTGCTCTGGGGGAAGGCGCAGAAGCTTTTGCCAGAACCAATATCAAGATGGGCAAAACCGGTGATGTCGTCGCAGTGATCAAGGCGGGCGACAAAACCTTTACAGCCAAGAAGGCCGTCAAGGTCACCATCGGCGGTTGCGGCGGTTAAAATCCCGTCAATACATTCGGGGCATCCCTAACAAGCCTGGATGCCTTTCACAATAGACATAACACAGGTAAACATAATGGCAAAATCATCGATTAAACTCAGAGCCAAGGTTAAAAATGACGTGGTCGAGGTAAAGGCGCTCATCAAACACCCGATGGAGAGCGGCAACCGCAAGGACAAGAAAACCGGTGAGGCGATCCCTGCCCATTTCATCACAGAAGTGGTGTGCGAGCATGGAGGAAAGACCCGTCTGAGCGCATCACTGAGCGGTGGCGTCTCCAAGAACCCCTATGTCAGCTTCAAGTTCAAAGGCGGCGCCTCCGGCGACCCGATCTCCATGAGCTGGAAGGACAACAAGGGAAAGAGCGACTCTGTTGAGTCTAAAATCAAGTAGCGAGTTTCCAATAATCACTCTCGCAAAGACGCGAAGCTTCCGCATCCTGCTTACGGCCCTGACCTACATCCATGTAGGCCAGGATCGCCAGGAAAACCCTTTGCGGTCTTGGCGTCCTGGCGAGAGATCATCATCTCTTTCATGTCTTGCCGGCCCGAGGTTTGGTCTCACAAGACAATAAACAGATTAGCCCCTTCATGTTTATTTAACCACAATCTACTCCCCCAACAGATCTGGTATAGCGCTTGTTCTCTCGAATTGGAATTACCGGCAAAACTACGGACACCGAGATCGGATCACTGCTGCGTCCACTGTTTGACCATCTGGCTCCCAGGGTCAATCAGCTGATTCTTGATGAGCGCCTCACTGAGTTTCTACCCGGTCACGCAGTGGCTTCCCTGAAAACCATTGCCGCCAGCTCAGACCTGGTCATCATCATTGGGGGCGACGGAACGCTGTTGCACAGTGCACGCATTCTGGCTCCTTATAATGTTCCGGTTGTCGGCATCAATCGCGGCCGCCTGGGATTTCTTGCGGATATTGCATCTGAAAGGATGCTGCAGAGCCTCGACCGGATTCTTGAGGGCCAATACAGCGAAGACCCACGCTTTTTGCTACACAGCGAGATCATCGATGCCGATGGCATCAGCCTGGAGTCATCGCTGGCTCTGAACGACGTAGTGATTCACAAATGGCTCTCTGCGCGCATGATCGAGTTTGAAATCTGGATCAATGACAGCTTTGTGGAAACTCAGCGCTCTGACGGCATCATCGTCTCCACCCCGACCGGCTCGACTGCCTATGCGCTTTCCGGTGGCGGGCCTCTGGTCTACCCGGATCTGAATGCCATACTGCTGGTTCCAATCTGCCCTCACACTTTGAGCAATAGACCCATTATGCTGCGCTCGGACTCGACCATACGTTTTCGCATGTGCGAGCGCACAGCAAGCGAAAATGTGCGCATTACCTGTGATGGACAAACCACGCTTGAAATCAGCCACCAGGATCAGCTGGTCATCTCCCGCTCCGAACACAATGTACGCCTGCTGCATCCTGCCGGCCATGATCATTTTCAGATTTTACGCAATAAACTTAACTGGGGTCATCGCACTTAAACGCGCCTCTAATCATCATGCTGACATCTGTGTACATTCGCCATCTTGTGACCATCGATGAGCTGTCGCTTGACTTTGATTCCGGCATGAGCGCTCTCACCGGCGAAACCGGTGCAGGAAAATCCATCCTGATTGACTCTGTGGGACTCGCCCTCGGCAATAAGGCTGATACCAGTCTGATTCGCAACGGCCATGAAAAAGCCGAGATTACTGCAACTTTCGACCTCTCTGACAACACTGAAGCTAAACAGTGGCTGCATGAGCGTGAGTTGCTGGATGACTCCAGCGACTGCCTGGTTCGCCGCGTGCTTACGACCAAAGGACGTTCACGTGCTTTTATCAACAACACGCCGGTAACGCTCACCTCTCTCACTCAACTGGGTGAGAGACTGGTCGACATCCATGGACAGCACGCCCATCAATCCCTGCTTAAAGCTCCTTTTCAACGCGAGCTCCTCGATGCCTATGCCGGAAATGAAGCACTACTGAGCAAATTGCAGCAGCAGTGGCGACAATGGAACACCGTGGTCGGGGAGCTCTCTACTCTTCAATCGAAGCAGCAGGAGCGCCGCTCACACATTGAACTGTTACGCTTTCAAATCGATGAAATTGAGAACCTGGCTGTCGAGGAGCATGAGTGGCAGCAACTCGAGTCCGAACAACGCCGCCTCAGCAATGCCGGAGTACTGCGCGAACGCTGTGAAGAACTGCTCAGCACTCTCTACCTAGACAATGGCGCCGCACAACTGCTGCAACGCAGCATCTCTATCCTCGAGGAGCTGCGTGAAATTGACAAGCTACCGGGGGACAGCCTGGAGATGCTGAAAAGTGCAATGATTGAAATTGAAGAGTGTTCGCACACACTGCACCAGTACGCTGATACTATCCAGCTCGACCCGGCAAGACTCGCCAGCGTCGACCAGCGTCTCAGCAGCATCCTTCAGCTTGCCCGCAAACATCAGCTTGAACCTGCCGGGCTGCCTCTTCATCTCGCCACTCTGCAACAACAACTGAAAAAACTGCTGCACAGTGACGAACAGCTGGAAATTTTGCAGCTACAGGTCGACGAGCATCAGCAGCAGTGGAACAAACTCGCAGGCAGGCTGAGCCGTTCAAGGCACAAGGCTGCAAAATTACTGGATTCGCAGGTTTCCACAACTATGCGGCAGCTGTCGATAGCGGATGGGCGCTTCAGTGTAAAGCTCGAAAACATTGAGCTGCAGCAACCGACGGCGCATGGTGTCGAAACGGTTGCTTTTTATTTCAGCGCCAACCCCGGTCAGCCGCAGCAACCTCTCAGCAAGGCGGCCTCCGGCGGTGAGCTCTCACGCATCAGTCTCGCCATACAGGTCGCAACAATCGGTCTTGGGAAGGTCCCTACATTGATCTTCGATGAAGTGGATGCAGGTATTGGCGGTAGTGTTGCAGAAATCGTCGGCAATCTGCTACGCAGGCTTGGGGAGGAGCGGCAAGTCCTGTGTGTCACTCACCTGCCGCAGGTAGCTGCACAGGCCCACCATCACCTGCTTGTTGAAAAACAACGTAACAGCAACTCCACGCAAACCCGCATCATCCCTCTTGAAGAGGAGCAGCGGATTGATGAAGTTGCACGCATGCTGGGAGGTGTCGAAATGACAGAACGCACCCTCGAACACGCCAGGGAGATGCTCTCATCCCAATAAAGGAAAGCGGCCCGATTATGCTTTTCGGGATCTTGCCTTGCGATGAGGACAACTGCTGTTTTCACAGCGTCCGTAGAGAACCATGGAGTGCTCAACCAGTTCAAAACCGAGCTTCTGCGCGATCTTTTTCTGCGTCCTCTCAATGGTTTCATCGACAAACTCCTCGATGTGACCGCACTCAACACAAACAATATGATCATGGTGCATGCCGCGATCCAGTTCAAACACCGAAGTACTGCCTTCAAAATTTTGACGTTTGACCAAACCAGCACTTTCAAACTGTGTCAAGACACGGTAAACAGTGGCGAGACCGATCTCCTCATCATTCTTCAGTAAAATCTTATAGATATCCTCTGCACTCAGATGATGTAATTGACTGCGTTCAAGAATTTCGAGAATTTTGAGGCGTGGCAAAGTGACTTTGAGCCCGGCCTGACGAATATCATTATTATCCATGGGGTCCTGCTTCTCTGTTAGTGATAAGGGGTGATGCATTTAGTCGATGCTTTTCGATACTACCTATAGAGAGATTGATTCGGGACTGATTCAGTTATTCCTTAGCATTCTCTGATTACTGTATAATAATAGCCTTTCCGTATAAAAATCAGTAGCTAAATATGCACAGGCATCTTTTTTCCATCCTCACAGTCAGTTTGCTGACCTCTGGCTGTGCCACTTCAGAGAAGATCGTCAAAGGTGTTGCGCAGAAGCCATTTTCGAAGATCTCTTTTGTACACAAGCAGACGATCCAGCAGGGCAATATTCTCAATAGCGAAGCGCTTGAAAAACTTGAGTCCGGCATGTCTAAAGAAGAGGTGCGCCTGGCGCTGGGAACACCCTCCTTTGTCGATGTTTTCCATCAGCAACGCTGGGATTACCTCTACTGGCTGCAGGTTCCCGGTGAGGAGCTTGTGCACATGAACCTCACACTCTATTTCAGCAATGATGGAATACTTGAGCGCATAACCGGGGACTATGAACCGGATGAGGAGATCGATGATGAAAATGAGCGTATCGTGGTTTCGGTGCCTGACCACCAGGGAGAAGGATTTTTCCAACGCACCCTGGATAAAATAGGCAACACCATCGACTAG
>JAYELV010000387.1:0-1520 GCA_034717755.1 Pseudomonadota bacterium
ATCCTGGTGGCCATCTTTGTTCTGACCTGGGTTGTGCTGGCCATCAATCCGGTGGATCCCGGTATATGGGCGCTGGAGAACATCCTGGTCGTCACGGTTTTTCCCGTGGTGCTTTGGCTCGACAGACAATACAACTTTAACAATTGGACCTATCTCAGTCTGACTGTGTTCGTCATCTTGCATCTGCTTGGCGCACACATGACCTACAGCACCATGACTTATTTTAGCTGGTTTTCAGAGTGGTTCGGCTGGGAACGAAACTACTACGACCAGGTGATCCATCTACTCTTTGGCCTGATGGTATTCGTGCCGTTTTTTGAAATCTTTTACCACCAGGGTGTTTCCAGAAAATTAAGCTACCTGCTCGCATTTTTATTCATCACCAGCGTCGGCGCCTGGTATGAACTCCTGGAGTGGATCACCATGGTGTTGTTTTGCAAACAAGCGGAAGAGGTTTGTTTCGAGGCTGTCACCCAGGGGGATATCTGGGATGCACAAAAAGATATGACCTATGCCATTATCGGTTCGATGATTGCTTTGCTGTTGCATCGTTTATGGGGCAGCAAAACGATGAGAGTTGATCTGGATTAGCTGATTATTCGCAGCTATCATCTATACTGAAATATGTAGAAGTATCCACATCCTTCAAACAGGAGACGCCATTATGAAAAAATCATACTTGATATTCAGCACATTGCTGATCTTATCTGCAATGCACAATGCAACTGCGTGGTCATCCTGGTCTTCCTGGTCACAATATCCACAGGGCCCGCAAAACTACCAGCAATGGAACAGCAACTCACAGCTATCCAGCGGCTTTCAGATTCAGCATTTTTCTGCACTGGATGGCTATCATATCCGGATTGCATCAATGGGTAGAAATGCTGACCAGATCAACATCCAGGTTGAAGGCAGGCGCATCACCATCAGCAGCCTTAAAGTTCAACAAGATCACTCCGGAGGTGTGCGGATCATGCAATCCGGTCATTTTTCGCAATGGATAGACTTGCCCATGGATGCTGACATGCAATCGATGCGCCGCAGACAAAGCCTGGGAATGATCGAGATTTTCGTGCCAAGGATTCGCTAAATTCCAGCTCTCATGAGGCTCTGTCAGTTACTGAATTCGTCTGAAGACATTCTTGCAAGGATTGCAATGGTTGCATCTATCGAGAGGCCTTAATGACACTTTCCTGTGAAATCGCAGATCCGGATCTTGCCGGCATGGGTGTGGAGCGAATTAACTGGGCATTCGATGAGATGCCTGTGCTGCGCGGCATCAGTGAGCGTTTTGCAGCAGAGAGGCCCTTGCAGGGACTGCGCATCTCCGGCTGTCTGCATATCACAACCGAGACAGCCAATCTCGCACGCACCTTGCAGGCGGGAGGCGCCGACGTGGTGCTCTGCGCCAGCAATCCGTTGAGCACCCGGGATGATGTCGCTGCTGCCCTGGTCAACGAATATCAGATACCTGTATTTGCAGTGCGAGGTGAAGATGATGAGCGTTATTATCGCCATAT
>JAYELV010000388.1:0-6693 GCA_034717755.1 Pseudomonadota bacterium
TGATCCTGATCTGACAAACGACCATGAGTAAACAACGCAAAGCTGTAGCACTGATCTCGGGTGGACTGGATTCACTGCTTGCTGTACGGGTCATGCAGGAGCAGGGAATTTATGTCGAGGGGATCAACTTCTTTACGGGTTTCTGCGTTGAAGGGCACACGCATGCGATTCGTAAGAAGGACCGTAACAAACCCAAACGCAACAATGCACTCTGGTGCGCCGAACAGCTGGGTATCAAGCTGCATATTATCGATATCATCGAAGAGTACAAGCAGGTGCTGTTCAATCCTCGATATGGCTACGGCGCAAATCTGAACCCCTGCCTGGATTGCAAGATCTTCATGGTGACCAAGGCGAAGGAGTGGATGGAGTCGCACGATTTTGACTTTATTATCACCGGTGAAGTGATTGGTCAGCGTCCCATGTCGCAGCGCAAGGATACGATGCCGGTGGTGCAGCGGGACTCGGGAGTGACGGATCGCCTGCTGCGTCCCTTGTGCGCCAGGAATCTTCCTGAAACCCTGCCTGAGCGTGAAGGCTGGGTAAAGCGTGAGGAGTTGTACGATTTCTCCGGGAGAACACGAAAACCGCAGATGGCGCTGGCGAAAAAGTTTGGATTTGAAGACTATGCCCAGCCCGCCGGCGGCTGCTGTTTTCTGACCGACAAGCAGTATGCAGTCAAGCTGACGGATCTGTGGCAGAGCCGCGGCGCCAGGGAGTATGAGCTGGATGACATCATGCTGTTGAAAGTCGGCAGGCATATCCGCCCGGCGCCGAACTACAAGCTGATCGTCGCCCGGGAAGAGGGGGAGGGGAAGTTTTTACAGGGATACAAGCGGCAATACCCGACGCTGCGGGTGATCAGCCATGGCGGACCGCTGACGCTCATCGATGGAGAGATCTCAGACGATGATCTTCAGCTGGCTGCGCGCATCGTGGCGCGTTACAGCCAGGGCAGGATGGAGCCTGAAGTGGAGATGGAGTATATCGATACCAGCGGTCATGTGCAGCCGCTAAAAGTCGTTCCGCTGGGGCCGACGGATGTCAAGCCGGAGTGGATGCTGTGAGCCGTGAAACCATTGACTGTCAGCGCCTGCTGTGCCCAATGCCGGTGATACGCGTGCAGGACAAGGTATTGCAAATGCACCCCGGTGATGAACTTGAGGCTATCTGCACCGACCCCGGAGCATTGAATGATATTCCAGCCTGGAGCCGCATCAATGGTCATGAGGTGCTTGAAACCCGTGCTGAAGACGATCTCTACATTGTTGTTGTTCGCATTGGTGACAGCTGATCATGCACGGCCATAGTCATGATTTTCGTAGTGCCGAGACAAAGCGTGTCACGCTTGTAGGCGCAGCGCTGAATCTTGTTCTGGCTGCGGTCAAGGTGATTGTCGGCATTGTCGGCCAATCCCAGTCGCTGATTGCAGATGGTATTCACTCACTCTCTGACTTGCTCTCCGATGGCCTGGTTCTGTTTGCCGCGACCCATGCGGCCTCTGCCCCTGACGAGGATCATCCCTATGGACATGCCCGCTTTGAGACAGCGGCGACACTGGGGCTGGGTATTCTGCTGATTGCTGTTGCCATTGGTATCGTGTGGGATGCAGTGGTAAGGCTGTTTTCACCGGAAGCGCTGCTGCAGCCGCAGATGATAACGCTCTATGTCGCTGCATTTTCCATATTCAGCAAGGAGGCGCTCTACTGGTACACGGTCAAGGTTGCTGATCGCATCAACTCTCCGATGCTAAGAGCCAATGCCTGGCATCATCGATCGGATGCGATCTCATCGATCGTAGTGCTGGTGGGTATCGCCGGAACCATGGCGGGTCTGCCCTATCTGGACGCCATAGCGGCGGTGCTGGTTGGCCTCATGGTTGCGCGTATTGGCTGGGAACTGGGGTTCGGCGCTCTTGAAGAATTGGTTGATTCCGGACTGGAGCAGAAGAAGGTAGAGCGACTGCGCAATGCAATTCTTGCGATCGATGACGTACGCAATGTGCATATGCTGCGCACCCGCAGGCATGGCCACCTGGCTGCGGCGGATGTGCATGTGCAGGTCGATCCCTGGCTGAGTGTCAGCGAGGGGCATATGATCTCAGTTGCTGTTGAGCGGGCCGCGCGTGACTCTCTTGAGGAGTTGGTTGATGTCACTGTGCACATCGACCCGGAGGATGATGAAGAGTCGCCGCCCAGCAGCATCGGATTACCGACACGCAGCGAGGCGTTGGACATCCTCGAGCGCGCATGGGTGACCACCGGTTGTGACGGGCGCTGGCAGCAGATACAGCTGCATTATCTGCAGGGGCAGATTCATGTGCATGTCTATCTGGCGCTCTCCTGTCTCGACGAGATGGGTGATGTGGAAACCATCGCCGAGCATTTTTCTACGCCGCTGGAAGCATTGCCGGAGTTTGGCAAGGTCACCATCTATTACTCTCATGACAAATAAGTATTCCCAGTAATTCTAAATAGAGAGATATTCACCACGAAGGAGACGAAGAGCACGAAGGCATTTTTGTATCCAGTTGATTCTTCGAGGTCTTCGTGAGCTTCGTGGTAAAAGTCTTTTAAAATGTCGAGACTTTACTGACACATTGAGAGCTGCTGTTTCTGGAAATTGCAGCTGGCATCACCTTACTTTTTGTAGCACAATCACTCTTTATGCGCTCATTTATTGGGCCGTCACTGAATCGATAACCTTTTGGAGTATTAACCAGCATGTCTGTAAAAGATGTAATGAAGATGATCAAAGACGAAGAGGTCAAATTCGTCGATTTTCGTTTTACCGATACCAACGGCAAGGAGCAGCATGTCTCGGTGCCGAGGGGTGAGTTTGGCGAAGATATTTTCGAAGAGGGCAAGATGTTTGACGGCTCCTCGATCGCAGGATGGAAGGGAATCAACGAATCAGATATGATCCTGATGCCGGATGCATCGACTGCAATCATGGATCCCTTTACCGATGAAGCAACCATGAATATCAGCTGCGATATTCTTGAGCCGGATACCATGGAAGGCTATGAGCGTGATCCCCGCTCTGTCGCCAAGCGCGCGGAAGCCTATCTGAAATCAACCGGTATTGCGGACGAGGCATTTTTTGGTCCGGAGCCGGAATTCTTTATCCTCGACGATGTGCGTTGGGGCGCGGACATGAGCGGTGCTTTTTACAAGATTGGTTCCGATGAGGCGCACTGGAGTTCGGAGCGGGTATTTGACGACGGCAATATCGGTCATCGTCCGACGGTTAAAGGGGGCTATTTCCCGGTGCCTCCGGTTGACTCCCTGCATGATATTCGTGCAGCCATGTGCCTGGTGCTCGAGGAGATGGGCGTTCCTGTCGAAGTGCATCACCACGAAGTAGCCACGGCCGGTCAGTGTGAGATCGGTACGCGATTCAGCACCCTGGTGCAGCGCGCCGACTGGAACCAGGTCATGAAGTACGTGATCATGAATGTTGCGCATGCCTATGGCAAGACGGCGACCTTCATGCCCAAGCCGCTGGTCGGTGATAATGGCTCCGGAATGCACGTACATATGTCGCTGGCGAAAGGTGGCGATAATATTTTTGCCGGTGATCAGTATGGCGGCCTCTCGGAGACCGCCCTCTATTACATCGGCGGCGTCATCAAGCACGCGCGCGCGCTGAATGCTTTCACCAACTCATCGACCAACTCCTACAAGCGCCTGGTGCCGGGTTTTGAAGCGCCTGTGATGCTGGCCTATTCGGCGCGCAACCGCTCTGCCTCGATTCGTATTCCGTGGGTCTCAAGCCCGAAGGGACGCCGCATCGAAGTGCGTTTCCCCGATCCGACCGCCAACCCTTATCTGTGCTTCTCTGCACTGATGATGGCTGGTCTCGACGGCATTCACAACAAGATCCACCCCGGCGATGCTGCCGACAAGGATCTCTATGACCTGCCGAGAGAGGAGGCGCTGGCAATACCAACCGTCTGCTCCAGCCTGGACCAGGCGCTCGAGTCGCTGGATGCGGATCGTGAGTTTCTCAATGCCGGCGGCGTCTTCACCAACGACCTCATCGACGGCTTCATCGATCTGAAGATGGAAGAGGTGACACGCCTGCGCATGACGACCCACCCGGTCGAGTTTGATATGTATTACTCCCTGTAAGAGCTTGTCGTTCTGTTGTATCGTAAAACCCGCCCCTGTTGGAGCGGGTTTTTTGTCAATGATGATTCCCATGCAGGCTCTTGTGGGACATCATATAATTGATTGATTAAATAGCACAAAAATTCCGTTATTGACCCAGATGTCACAACAGGCGCAATATTTTCAACAGCAGCTGATCGATAATCTGCACACTTCCGTGCTGCTGTTCGATGAGGAGCTTAACCTGGTATATGCCAATCCGGCGACAGAGGTTTTGCTCGCCATGAGTCTCAGGCATCTGCTTGGAAAGCAGGTATTTGAACTGGTTCAATGTGAACAGGACAACTCCCGCAATAAGTTGAGAGAGGTGATCGCGAGCCGCAACTCCTATACGGAGAGAGAGATCACGATTCGTACGCCGCACCATCTGCTGACGGTCGATTGTACTGTGATGACAATCTCCGAATCGGGGCAGCATACATTGATGATGGAGTTGCAGCAGGTTGACCGGCAGCTGCGTATCTCTCATGAGGAGCAGTTGATCAGTCAGCAGCAGGGGTCACAGGAGCTGCTGCGGGGATTGGCGCATGAAATCAAAAATCCGCTGGGCGGTTTGCGTGGAGCAGCGCAGTTGCTGGAGATGGAACTCGGGGATGCGGAGTTGAAAGAGTATACCGGGGTGATCATCAATGAAGCCGATCGCCTGCGCAACCTGGTGGACCGGATGCTGGGGCCAAACAAGCTGCCAAACCTGGCCGAACTGAACATTCATGAAGTGCTGGAGCGGGTGCGCCAGCTGGTGAGGGCGGAGAGTGGTGAGCAGCTCAGCATCGTGCGGGATTATGATCCCAGCATTCCGTTGCTGAAAGGTGATAGCGATCAGCTGATTCAGGCGCTGCTGAATATTGTCCGCAATGGGGCTCGCGCACTTAATAACCGGGGAGAGATGACACTGCGCACTCGAATTTTACGTCAGTTTACTGTAGGTCATCAGCGCCATCGGCTGGTGGCGAGGATCGAGATATCAGATAATGGCCCCGGCATTCCGAATGCGATTCGTGAAACCCTGTTTCTGCCGATGATATCGGCTAGTGATGGCGGTATGGGTCTGGGGCTCTCGATTGCGCAGTCACTGATCGCCCGTCTTCACGGCCTGATCGAGTGTGACAGCAAGCCCGGAAAGACAACATTCACTATCTACCTGCCTATGGACAATGAGAGTGACTAATTCAAGCGATTGTAATGTATGGATTGTTGATGACGACTCTTCGATTCGCTGGGTGTTGGAGAAGGCGCTAGCCAAAGCATCTATAGCAACCAGCAGTTTCGAGAATGCCGAAGACGCCTTGTTGCAACTGAAAAACAGTCAGCCGGATGTGATCATCTCCGACATACGCATGCCCGGCATGGGAGGGCTTGAACTACTGGATAGGTTGCGCGAAGAGACTCCTGAACTGCCGGTGATTGTCATCACGGCGCATTCGGATCTGGATAGCGCCGTTGCCGCCTACCATGGCGGGGCTTTCGAGTATCTGCCCAAGCCCTTTGATATTGAAGAGGTCGTCGATAAAGTACAGAGAGCCTGCCGGCAAGGGAGCGGTGACACTGTAGCCGATGCATCCCTGGCCGAAATGCCGGAGATCATCGGTGAAGCGCCGGCCATGCAGGAGGTGTTTCGCGCCATCGGCAAGCTGGCGCGATCAAATATCAGCGTGCTGGTTACCGGCGAGACCGGGACAGGAAAGGAGCTGGTGGCGAAAGCACTGCATCGTCACAGCCCACGCGCAGCCAACCCCTTCATCGCCATCAATACGGCTGCAATTCCGCGTGACCTGCTCGAGTCAGAACTGTTCGGGCATGAACGCGGCGCATTTACCGGCGCTACGGAACGCCGTCCCGGACGCTTTGAACAGGCTGATAGCGGCACCCTGTTTCTGGATGAGATCGGGGATATGCCAGCTGATCTGCAGACACGTTTGTTACGCGTATTGTCTGACGGTGAGTTCTACCGCGTGGGTGGACGCAAGCCGGTCAAGGTTGATGTGCGTGTGATTGCTGCAACACATCAGGATCTTGAGCAACTGGTCAAGGACAAGCTGTTTCGTGAAGACCTGATGCATCGCCTCAATGTGATTCGCATCCATATCCCCGCCTTGCGTGAGCGCCGCGAAGATATTCCGTTACTGATGAACAAGTTTCTTGTTTCGGCAGCTGAAGAGTTGAACGAAGAGCCTAAAGAGCTGCTGCCGGAGACAGCGCTGCAGCTGAGACACTTTGACTGGCCGGGCAATGTGCGGCAACTGGAGAATACAGCGCGTCTCCTGACCGTGATGGCTGCTGGAAAATCGGTTCATCTTCAGGATCTTCCACCAGAGATGCAAAAAATCGATAGTAGCGAGATTCGAGGTGAGTGGCAGGCGGCATTGAAGTTATGGGCTGCGCAAATGTTGCTGCAGAATGATGAGCAGCCGCTACTCGACAGCGCGGTGCCTGAATTTGAGCGTATTATGATCGAAGCTGCCCTCGAATCCTCAGGTGGAAAAAAGAATGAAGCGGCGTTGCGTCTCGGCTGGGGAAGAAA
>JAYELV010000389.1:0-6675 GCA_034717755.1 Pseudomonadota bacterium
AAAAGGTCCCGGACTCTTCGATTACCGCAATTGCTCTTTGACCACCTGTAATCCGCTCATCAAACTTCTCAATCCGGCGACCGAGCTGTTCTATTAAAGAAGTTGGCAGTTATCAGTATGCAGTTTGCAGTAAAAATAATAAAAAAACAGATTCCAGCAATAAAAGCTTGCAGCGGGCAATGACCTGATTAGAGTTCTGCAAACTGCAAACTGCAAACTGCAAACTGCAAACTGCAAACTGCAAACTGCAAACTGCAAACTGCAAACTGCCAACTGCCAACTCCTAGCCGCGCACCATCATGATCAGCAGAAAAACAAAACCAATCAGTAATACGGCAGGAAGGATGAGTCCCTTCCAGTCGTCACTGCTGCCCTTGGGGCCATTCTTCATCTGCTCTTTGGCGGCAGGGTAGAGTCGCCATACGAGCATTAACAGTACAGCAGCCAGACCGATTTTTAAAAAGAGTTCCATGTGGATTTCCTGGATGCAAAAAACCCCGGCAGGAGTCTGCCGGGGTTTTATTAAGAGCGGGGAGTGAAGAGTGTCAGTCGTCGCCCATAATGCCAAGAATCTGCAACAGGCTGATGAAGATGTTGAAGATGCTCAGGTAGAGACTGTAGGTCGCCATGATGTAGTTGGTCTCGCCGCCATTGATGATGCGGCTGGTATCAAACAGGATCAGGCCGCTCATGAGCAGGATAATGGCTGCAGAGAGCGCCAGCGACAGGGCAGGCATAGCCAGGAAGATATTGGCGACCATGGCGATGACGACAGTAATCATGCCGGCAAACAGGAAACCGCCCATGAAGCTGAAATCACGCTTGCTGGTGAGGACGTAGGCCGACAGCGAGAGGAAGATAATGCCTGTGCCTGCAAAGGCTGTGCCGATGATCTCGGGTCCTTTTGGCATGGCCAGATACTGGGTGAGAATGGCGCCGAGTCCAAATCCAAGTAGACCGGTGATCAGAAAAATAACGCCAATACCGGAAGTGGAGTTCGCAAAGCGCGGCAGCACGAACATGCCGAGCAGCATGGAGCCAATGACCGCGCCCATATAGACCATGGGCGGCATTTGAAGATAGATGGAGACGACTGCCATCAGGGCGCTGAAGAGCAGTGTCGCCGAGAGCAGCATGTAGGTGTTTTTCAGGACCTTGTTGGTCGCAAGCACCTGCTCCTGGGAGCGAGGCATGGTGATGTTGTGGTTCATTGCGTGTAGATCTCCTTCAGATAACACAAAGAATTAATTGATACATGTATAAGATAGTACCATTTTCGAAAAGTTCAAGTATGAAAATCCAGCAATTTTCATTGTACGAATAAATGTCGATATCTTAAAAGACATTTACCACGAAGCACACGAAGACCACGAAGAATCAATTGGTTATAAAATACCTTTGTGACTCCTCAATAATCCCGTGCATGTGAGTAAAATGCTATCGCATTTGTATCGTGGTCAGAAGACCACTCCCACATTTGACGTCACAAAGAACTGTGGGAGCGGTCTTCTGACCGCGAATTGTACGGGGTTATCGAGAAGTTACATACCTTTGTGTTCTTCGTGATGAGTATCTCTCTACATTTAGAATTTCTGGTGAAAATCATGAGATCTTACTCACCGGAATTACCATCTTCCAGAGAACGCTAAACACAGTGTGGCAACATCTTTTTTTACAGGGTATACTCCTGACTCCATTGATAATGACATGATATTCAATGCGTTTGCGTAAGCGTCTTTCTCTCAATATTCTTATTATTCTGCTGAGCGCCACCACCCAGGCCGTGGTGGCAAGCGTTGCTTATCAGTACCGCGCCCCTGATGGCTCCATTGTATTCACCGGGGAAAAACTGGAGCTGCCGTTCGAGCTGGTCAAAAAGATGACGTTGAACTGGGGGGATGTCAAGGCGCGCAAGATCAAAAAGCAGATTGTCGAGCCAAAAGAACCCGATGTGGCTGCCAAATCGAAGAATCAGCCGAAGTTTGCAACCATCGTGGATGCCAAGGCAAAAAAATACAAGCTTATCCCGGAGTTGCTGCACGCTGTCATAGAAGCAGAATCAGCCTACGATCCGGATGCGGTGTCCCACGCAGGCGCAGTTGGCCTGATGCAGTTGATGCCGGCGACTGCAAAACGCTTTGGAGTCACCGATCGTACCAGTCCAACACAGAGTATAGAGGGTGGTGCACACTACCTGCGGGTTTTGCTCGACTATTTCGATAACGACCTGACACTCGCCATCGCCAGTTATAATGCCGGGGAGGGTGCAGTGATCAAGTATGGGCGAAAAATTCCTCCCTACCGGGAGACGCAAAACTATGTGGTCAAAGTGAAAAAGTTTCTGCGGCGTAATCTGAAACAGAAGCGGGCACAGAGTCTCTCTTCTACTGTCGCACAAAACGATCGCCAGGGTTCGTAACAAAAGTCTGCAGTCGTCAGTTTGCAGCTGGCAGCCCCCCTTCGCAACTCACCACTCCACTCACAATCCTTTCGCCTGCAAATCTGCGTGGTAAGAGGAGCGCACCATGGGGCCGCTGGCAACATTGGAAAACCCCAGCTCTTCGGCATAGCTGGCTAACTGCGCAAATTCCTGCGGTGTGACAAAACGCTTCACAGGCAGGTGATCGCGTCCCGGTTGCAAATACTGCCCGATCGTGAGCATGTCGCAACTGTGTTGATGCAGCTCATCGATCACTGCGCGCACCTCGTCGAGTTGTTCACCAATTCCCACCATGAGACCTGACTTGGTTGCAACCGAGGGGTTGTGCCGCTTGAATTTTTTGATCAATTGCAGCGACCAGTGATAGTCGGCGCCGGGTCGCGCCTGCTTGTAGAGGCGGGGAACGGTTTCCAGGTTGTGGTTGAAGACATCCGGTGGGGCGGCGTTGAGTATCTCCAGCGCGATATCCATGCGGCCGCGGAAATCGGGAACCAGAATCTCGATTTTTGTTGCAGGCGTCAGTGAGCGGATTGCCTCGATGCAGGCAGCATAGTGAGCAGCTCCACCGTCGCGCAGGTCATCCCGGTCGACCGAGGTGATTACCACGTAGGAGAGACGCATCTCTTCAATTGCCTGCGCCAGCTGCAGGGGTTCATCGGCATCGAGAGGGGCGGGTCTGCCGTGGGCGACATCACAAAAGGGGCAGCGCCGGGTGCAGATATCACCCATGATCATGAAAGTAGCCGTGCCGTGGCTGAAACACTCACCCAGGTTGGGGCAGGATGCCTCTTCGCACACCGAACTGAGTTTGCGTTGGCGCAGGATCTGCTTGATGCGGGAGACGCCTTTACCTGACGGCGCTTTGGCGCGTATCCATGCAGGCTTGCGCAGCAGTTTATGCGTGGTTTCAACCTTGACCGGAATGCGTGAAACCTTGTCGGCGCCGCGCTGGTGGGTGTCGGGTCTGGAGCGTGATGGTGCAGTAAGTTTTTGATTCATGATGAGGAGTGGTCATCTGACCACGATGAAAAGAGATACCAATCCACCTTCAGTACAGAGTTTTCAAGAAGATCCGTAGGGTGGCATAAGCGAAGCGCATCCCACCATTTTCCGGTGCAATGCGCTCCGCTTATTGACACCCTACGGCTATGTCGTTGTCCAAAAATAACTTCCCGATCCTGCTTGCCCTGTCGTCCGTCTTCTGCGTTCCAGCAAGAGTTACATAACGCTGCTATGCGCCCCTTGCTGCGCCTTGAATACGAACAACATTGCGGCGCGATATCGGGAAGTTATTTATGGACAACTCCTATGTACCAAAGATCTGTTAAATAGCTCAAGAAATATCCATGAGATTATATCCCAAAATCGCCGCAAGCTCTGCTGTCAGCTTGTCCGCAACACTCAGCACATCCGTGTTGACTCCAAGGCTCGCCATGTCGGTAACAGCCAGCCCGGGATAACCGCAGGGGTTGATTCGCTTGAAGGGCTGCAAATCCATATTTACATTGAGGCTGAGGCCGTGATAGGTACAGTGTTTTTTGACACGCAGGCCGATGGCGGCAATTTTTGCCGCGTCGACGTAGACGCCAGGCGCCCCGGGTTGGCGTGTGGCGGTGATGCCCTGCTCGTTTAACAGCTGAATGATTGCCTCTTCGATATTGTTGACCAGTGAACGGATGCCCATGTCGATCTGTTGCAGATCCAGCAGCAGATAGCAGAGCAGCTGTCCCGGTCCATGATAGGTAATTTGTCCACCGCGGTCGCTGTGTACCACGGGAATCTCTCCGCCATCGAGCAGATGCTCCGGTTTCCCAGCCTGTCCCTGCGTAAACACCGGCGGGTGTTCCACGATCCAGATTTCAGAGTCGCTGCCGGTAGTACGCTGGGTGGTGAAATCGAGCATCGCCCGCCACACTTGCGTGTAATCCCGCATGCCCAGATGGCGGATAGTGAGGCTCTCATAACTCACGACTCGCTACTCACGCCTCACCACTCATCCCTTCCTCACAAAGCCATTGCCACGGCTTCGTGTGCGCTCAGCTCCTCATACAGAGCATCCATTTGCTCCCTGCTTGCGGCATTGACGCGTACAGTAACGGAGAGGTAGTTGCCCTTGCTGCTGGGCTTGCTGCTGACACTGCCTTCGCCAGGATCTGCAACGTGGCGGCGCACGATTTCAACGACGATGGCTTCTAAATCGGTATCCGCCCGCCCCATCGCCCTGATGGCGATTTCACAGGGATATTGCATGATCTCCTGTTGCTCTCCGCTGTTCAGATCGCTCATGAGACAGCCTCACCTTTTCTGAGTTTTTGTTTGCACGCTTCATAGAGCGTGTTCATCCTCTCCCAGGCTTCACCGGCAACACCATTGCCGACAGGTTCACCATTGAGTTGCAGCACCGGCAGAACCTCCCTGGTGGAACTACTCATCCAGATTTCATCAGCAGTACGCAGATCCGCGCTGGAAATGCTTGCCTCAGCGCAGGGGATGCCATTCAGCTTTGCCAGTTCGAGGACGATTTCACGGGTAATGCCGGGAAGCAGAGAGTCGCTCTGCGGTGGAGTGATCAGCAGCTTATCCTTGACGATAAAGAGATTGCTGATGGCGCCTTCGGTCGCTAAACCGTCGCGAATGAATATCGCCTCCTGAGCGCCGGCATCCGCAGCCTCATGACGCGCCAGTACATTTGCCAGCAGGGTGATCGCCTTGATATTGCAGTGCTGCCATCTGGGATCGTCAAGGGTGACAGCATGGATCCCCTGGCGTTTCTGTTGTGATGAGGGGGGAGTAAGCAGTTTAGTCCTTGCGTAGATAGTCGGTTCGATATCCGCAGGCCAGGCGTGGTCGCGCACATCGGTGCAGCCTCGCGTTACCTGCAGGTAGACAGCCTGGTCTGCACGGCCAAGCTGTGCGGTCAATTGCGTCAGGATCTGTTTCCATTCATCATACGTATGCGGGTCATCCATGTGGATCCCCTGCAGACTGTTGTGCAGGCGCTGCAGGTGATGTTGCAACTTGAACAGATGCCCGCCATAGACGGGGATGACCTCATAGACGCCGTCACCAAACAGAAAGCCGCGGTCGGTTACGGAGATTTTTGCTTGCTCGACAGGCACAAAGCCGCCATTCAGATAGACATGTGTACTCATGGGAATTCGCTACTCCTCAAACCACAATAGCACGCTATCAACCAGCCAACCAAAAACCCCGGCCTCTTTGACATCTTGCAGAGCGATGAGCGGGACACTTTTGAGCTTGTTATCCTCCAGCATGATGTCGACGGTGCCGATCTTTTGCCCCTTGCTGAGCGGTGCTTCGAGAGGCGTTGATAAGCTCAGATTGGCCTTGAGTTGATCTTTCATGTCCCGCGGATAGCGGATGATGACATCGTCGCCAACGCCAACACTCAGAGTGTCCGTTTCCCCCTTCCAGATTTTAACGGATTTGAGCTCTTCTCCAAGCTTGAACAGCTTGCGGGTTTCAAAAAAACGGAAACCCCA
The DNA here is from genome assembly GCA_034717755.1 of Pseudomonadota bacterium. Lineage (GTDB taxonomy): Bacteria > Pseudomonadota > Gammaproteobacteria > Chromatiales > Chromatiaceae > Sva-25. The sequence continues at coordinate 5,944 of JAYELV010000389.1, forward strand.
GTTGAGCAGCTTGCGGGATTCGACAATCCGGGCCGAGTCGCTTTTGGTGCCCATAATCACTGCAATGAGCCTGGATCCATCCCGTTTGGCTGAGGAGACCAGGCAGAAACCGGCAGCTTCGGTGTGCCCGGTTTTTACACCATCAACGCTCTCATCCCGCCACAGCAGACGGTTGCGGTTTGGCTGGGTGATTTTGTTAAAAGTGTACTCCTTCTCGGCGTACCACTTGTAAAATTCAGGGAATTCAATGATGGTTGACTCGGTCACCAGGGCAATGTCGTGTGGAGTGGTGTAGTGATTTTTATCCGGCATGCCGGATGAGTTGACAAAATTGGTGCCGTGCATGCCAAGTTGTGCTGCATGCTTGTTCATGAGCTCGGCAAAAGCCTCTTCGGAACCCGCCACGTGTTCGGCCAGAGCCACAGCGGCATCATTTCCGGACTGGATAATCAGCCCTTTCAACAGCGCTTCGACAGAGACCTGCTTGTTCACTTCGATGAACATTTTTGATCCCGTCATTTTCCATGCCTTCTCACTGATGAGAACCATATCCTCAATCGAGATACGACCGGCCTTGATCTCGCTAAAGACAACATGTGCAGTCATGATCTTGGTCAGGCTGGCCGGCTCCAGGCGGGAATCAGCATTATTTTCACTGAGCACCTGCCCGCTCTCGACATCCAGCAGCAGATAGCCGCTGGCATTGACCGTCGGCGCCTTGACGGCAAATGC
>JAYELV010000390.1:0-1993 GCA_034717755.1 Pseudomonadota bacterium
ACACAGCTGCGGTGTCACCGGCAGCTGTGTGGGCGGCATGACACAATGTGATCACTTTCTGGTCGGTATCATCATCGTTCAGGGTGGTGAGATCCATCAGCGAAATCGCCTGACGCGCCGCCTGTTGCAGATCACTCATTTGTTCCTCCTGTGTTTTTTATTCTGTAGGGGTGAGAAGGTGTTAGATTTTTGTTACCCAATCCCCCCGGCGCCACTGATAACCAGGAATAGCCCGACAAGGGTGGCGCTCATGAAGTTCGAGAGCGTGCCCGCCATGACCGCCTTCAGACCCAGGCGCGCGATATCCGGTCTGCGTGATGGAGCCATCACTCCCAATCCCCCGAGCAGGATAGCCATGGAAGAGAGATTGGCGAAGCCGCACAGCGCAACCGTGATAATCGCTTGTGAATGCTCACTCATACTCTCTTTGACAGCAACAAAGTCGATATATGCGACAAACTCGTTGACCACCAGCTTTTGACCGAGAAAACTGCCAGCCTTGACAGCCTCTTCCCAGGGGATGCCGATGAGATAGGCGATCGGAGAGAAGAGATAACCCAGCACCTGCTGCAAGGTGAGATCAGGGTATCCAATCAGGCCGCCCACCGAGCCGAAAATGATATTGATCAGGGCGATCAATGCAATGAATGCGATCAGCATACCGCCCACATTGGCCGCCAGCATCAGGCCTGAACTGGCGCCCAGCGCCGCAGCATCGATGACGTTGACGGGATGATCCTCCTTGAACTCATCCTCTTCGGTGACGTCCTCCGTGTGGTCATGGGGCGTATCCGTTTCAGGCACCAGCAGCTTGGCCATCAACAGGCCTCCGGGGGCCGCCATGAAGGATGCCGCCACCAGGTAGTTGAGATCGATGCCCAGCGAAGCATAACCGGCCAGCACCGCACCAGCCACTGACGCCAGGCCGCCCGACATGACGGCAAACAGCTCCGACTGCGTCATTTTCCTGATGTAGGGCTTCACTACCAGCGGCGCCTCTGTCTGACCGACAAAGACATTGGCCGCGGCAGACATGGACTCGGTGCGGCTGGTGCCAAGCAGTTTCTGCAGCCCTCCACCAAATATCTTGATGACCCACTGCATGATGCCCATGTAGTAGAGCGCCGCCATCAGGGAGGCGAAAAAGATGATGATCGGCAGCACCTTGAAGGCAAACACAAAACCGTTTTCGGGGAACACTTCGAACATCTTGCCGCTGACAAGAGGGCCAAACAGGAAGGCGATACCGGCATTAGCGCTGTCGATGACGGCCTGAACACCATTGGATATAGTTTGCAGAATACCCGCGCCGGAGGAGGTAAGAATGACGAATGCGGCGATTGCCGCCTGCAGCGCGAAAGCCCCGCCGACAGTGCGCAGATTGATCGCTTTGCGATCACTTGAAAATATGACGGCGATCAGGATGAGTGAAGCAATCCCGACAAGTCCCATGACAATATGCATGTTGCTCTCCTTATTTATGAATTATTAAAAGCCCAATTATCATTATGGGATTTGATAATGCGCCCTCTTTCAAATATTGTCCAGAATAAAATTGGCCGTGTAATAGGTTGGCAGTTGGCGGAAAAATATAGTTCGCAGTAGGCAGTAAAAACATGAAACAGAAACTGCCTACAGCGAACTTTCTTTCAACTGCATACTGACGACTGCAAACTGCAAACTTTGTTCAAATGATAACCGCAAAGGTAGCCAGGATAAGCAGCACCAGGTAACGGGGCTGCGCCAGCAGCTGCTCCACGCGCTGCATATAGAGACCCAGGTGCTGAATTACGCCCAACAGGCCATCGCCGCTGCCCTTGAGGATCAGATGCTCTTCAAACCAGTGCATGGCGTTGGCGGTTTTCTCCATTGTCCTGCCGGCGAAACCACGCCCTCGACCGATGTTGGTGACCCACTGGCTATCTCCGCCACGAGTCAGGCTGCTTTGCTCGTTCGGCAGTCCGGCAATGCGGTTGACCACCTTGTCATCGAA